>NZ_JBQTDC010000006.1:0-137643 GCF_052353045.1 Halomonas sp. AOP7-B1-5
ATTCAACCGGCTGCTCATCTGGAGAAATATTACCGCTTGGGTTAGCTGGTTCTTGAGCAAACGCAAATGGGCTTGCCATCAGACCAAATGTTACACCTAAAATACCAGCTTTCTTGAGTAGTTCCTTGGACATCATATTCCGTCTCCTAGATCGCTGTTTAATACCGCATAATTTTAAGGAAGCGCCATCCTGGCTTACCATTTCCTGCGGTAGTCTTCCTTGCTTAAAGTATTGCAGGACCAATGCCAAAAATGACAAAAAAATAAATATTTAATATAAAACAACATCTTACAAAAACACCCACATGCCAAATAGCTTTTCTATTGCCGTTTAAATGGAGCACATACTGGTTAAAAATGGCACATGGGTAACCTTTGACCATAATTGACTGACATCGTGACACACTTGTACAAGGATTATTAAAAGGCAAAAGAAGAGGGCTTTAAAGGACAGCCAATCGAACGGCAGGAAAAACACAGCGGAATAGAGCGCCTTCACCAGGATGTGACTCAACCTGAAGCTGCGCATCATGACGTAACAATACGTGTTTAACGATGGCAAGCCCTAACCCCGTACCGCCCGTGGTGGTGCTGCGGCCTTTATCAACGCGGTAAAAACGCTCGGTTAGCCGGGGGATATGCACAGGATCGATCCCCTGGCCATTATCTTCGATTTCGATACAGGCATCACCGTTCGCCATTGCCATCCAGCGCAGAGTAATCTGGCTACCTGGCGGCGTATAGCGCACGGCATTAAAAGTCAGGTTGGAAATGGCGCTGCGAATTTCCTGCTCACTCCCCACCAACCCCGCATCGTTTTCAATCTCGACACGCACGCTATGCTGGTGGTGCGATAGAGCGAGTGCATCCTGACAAACACTATTCAGAAGGCGCTCAATAGATAGCGGCTGATGATCTTCGCCACCCTGATCAATCTCCAAACGCGACAGCAGCAGCAGATCATTCACCAGATTTTGCATACGCTGGGTCTGCTCCTGCATCTTCTCAATACCCCGGCCTAAGCGGGGCGGAAGCTGGTCGGCCAGATCGCCATAGGTTTCCAGATAGCCCAGAAGAACGGTCAACGGAGTACGCAGTTCGTGGGAAACATTGGCGACGAAATCGCGGCGCATTTGCTCAAGGCGATGTAAACGGGTGATATCCCGCGCCATCACCAAGCGCTCATCGTCACCGTAGAGGGTAATCTGGTATTGCAGGACGCTACGCTCATCAATCGGCGAGGTCAGAGTTAACGGCTCGCTATAATTGCGTGCATTGAAGTAGCTGATAAAGTCTGGGTCGCGCAGTAGATTGGTGATGTGCTGACCACGATCATGCGCTGTCTGCAGGCCCAGCATCTTCGTTGCGGCGCTGTTCCACCACTCAAGATCACCGTGCCGGTCAAGCATGACTACGCTGTCGCGCATAGCCTCAGAGGATTCCTGAATGCGTGCCAGCGTCGCCCGTAATCGTCCCTGGGTGATACGCTGGCTTTTTTGATAGCGATAAAGACGATCAAGCAGATCCCCCCACATGCCACTGGCCGCGGGCGGTTCATTATGCGGATTGAGGGTGAGCCACTGAAAAAGCACGCGTAGCTGACGTAGATGGTAGAACAAGCAGACGGCCAATCCGGCCGACAACCCCAGCCCTGCCGAACCCAATAGCCATCCCAGGCAAACCCCAATGGTCGCTAACCAGGCAATGCGCCACAGCTCACGGCTCCACAGGCGCACAATTACACCCGGGCAGAGAAGCGATAACCGGTACCCCGTACCGTCTGGATCAGGTTCTGATGCACTTCGCCCAATGCTTTACGCAAGCGCCGTATATGGACATCCACGGTGCGCTCCTCAACGTAGACATTGCCGCCCCACACCTGATCGAGCAGTTGGCTGCGTGTGTAAGCCCGCTCCTGGTGGGTCATAAAGAACTGCAGCAGGCGGTATTCGGTAGGTCCCATTTCAAGCGCCTTACCGTGAGCGCTTACGCGGTGGCTAACCGGATCCAGCAGCAGGCCATTGATTTCGATCGGGTCTTCCACGCCGCGTGGCGTGGCGCGACGCAGTACGGCTTTCAGGCGTGCGACCAGCTCGCGCGGTGAAAAAGGTTTGGTAATGTAATCATCCGCCCCCGACTCAAGCCCCTGAATCTTATTATCCTCTTCGCCTTTGGCGGTGAGCATAATAATGGGCAGTTCAGCCGTCGCTTCTTCACGCTTTAGGCGTCTTGCCAGCTCAATACCGCTGGTGCCCGGCATCATCCAATCAAGCAGTAGCAAGTCGGGCTGATGGTCTACCACCAGCGCGTGGGCATCCTGGGCGTTATCCGCTTCAAGCACGCGATAGTCCGCCATTTCCAGCGCTACGGCGATCATCTCGCGGATAGACGCTTCATCATCGACAATCAAAACGGTCTTGGCGGTCATCCCAGGGCCTCACGGTGTTCAAAGAAGGAAATTCAATGACATCTCAGTGACAATAACACCATGACTTGATGACACTTATATGACAAGCATTAATCGCGCTGAGCAGGCTTAGCCCACAACCGGCCATTCGCTAAGCGCAATGCCTGCAAAAATGAGTAGCCCCGCCCAGTGGTTATTCAAAAATGCCTGGAAGCACGGGTCACGCTCACGATGACGAATCAGGCGCTGCTGATGGATAAATGTCGCCGCCATACCGGCAAGCCCCAGCCAGAAAAAGCCGCCTAACCCGACGCGCACGCCGACCCAGGCCAAAAGCGCGAGCGTGGCGATCTGCAACAAGCCAATGATCAGACGATCTGCGTCACCAAAAAGCACTGCCGTTGATTTAATGCCGATTTTCAAATCATCATCACGATCAACCATGGCGTACTGAGTATCGTAGGCCACCGTCCACAGCACGTTGGCAAAAAAAAGTAGCCAGGCATCTAGCGGTACATGCCCTAATACGGCGCCAAACGCCATGGGGATCGCCCAGGAAAAAGCCGCCCCGAGCACCACCTGAGGAAAGTGGGTGTAGCGCTTCATAAACGGATAAATAAACGCCAGTACGACCCCGCCCAGCGATAAGAGCACCGTAAACCAGTTGGTGAGCAGCACTAAAATAAACGCGACCGCCACTAGGCCGATAAACAGCAGCTGGGCTTCGGTTTCACTGATACGTCCGGTTGCCAGCGGGCGATTTTTGGTGCGCTTTACGTGGCCATCAAAATGCCGGTCGGCATAATCGTTCACCACACACCCCGCAGCGCGCATTACATATACACCCGCCACAAAAATAAGCAGTACGTTACGGCCCGGCACACCTTCCGCTGCCACCCAGAGCGCCCACAGGGTCGGCCACATCAATAGCCAAGTACCAATGGGGCGGTCCAGCCGCATCAAGTGTAAAAAATCTGCCAATCGCGCCCACCCGGTTGGCCGCAACAAAGAACGATCCATGCTTACCTCACGAAAAGAAGAGATGCCGAGCAAGCCTACCGCGAAGGCAGGCGAAGATCATTAGCCATAGAGGATAAAAAGTACTCCTGCACGAGCAGTGAAAGCCCGGCGTGCTGAAATACGGAGCGCCGCCCCCAAAGGCTCTCGGCATCCGTTGGGTAAGCAAAGCGTGGAACACAGACGGTGGCCTCAAGCGGGCCGCGGATCAAATCAGGCTGACGAAATAGCCAGCTGCCCAGCGAGCGCTCGCCCAGTTTCTCCAGATGCTGCCCCTTTAACTGCGTCAGAGGCGCCACCGAGCGAGCCACTACCCAGGGCGTATCGCCCACGCAAAGTGCCACCTCACGTAGCCAGGCATAATGACGTAACGCGAGCCCCAAGGCCTGGGCTTCGTCTGGCTGGGGCATGCCGACGCCTTGGCGTAAAAGGCGCACACGAAATGGCCTTTCACTCCCTGCTGCCGTCAGGCGGGCGGTTAACGAATCAGTAGAAGCCACCCACTGCCACCACGAAGCACTCATGGTAGGGCGCAGCGCGGCCACGGGCTGCCAAACAGGGAAAGCGTGTGCTTGCCGAAAAGAGGAAGTCGCCACCGAGTACTCCTGGTCAAAAAAACAGAGCGGGTAGTGTAACATGGTGGTCTTATTGGCTTTTGTTGCACTGACTATTTGGGGATGGCATGCCTGCATCACATACGGTTGATTCCACCAGCGCCCACGCCGAGCTGATCATTATCGGCACGGGAATGGCAGGCATTGGGCTTGCCCGAGCGTTACGCCGTCTGGGCGATCAGCGCAGCATCACGCTGATCAGTGCCGACAGCGGCGATGATTACAGCAAACCGCTTCTCTCGACCGGATTTGCGAAAGGGCTCAAACCCGACCAGCTGGCGAGGCAGTCAGCCACCGACCTTGCTGAAGAGCTGAATATCCAGGTCATGGCCTCTACCCCGGTAGAGCAGGTATCTGCAGACACCCAAACGCTTTGGCTTAGCAATGGACAAACGCTGAGCTACGATGCCCTGGTACTTGCCACCGGTGCCGAGCCCCGGGCACCGTTTGCCATTCCAGCAAGTGTGTCCCAGCACTTTTTTGTTATTAACGATCTGGATGACTACCGTCGATTTTACACCGCTCTGCATGAGCGGCCTGCGCGCATTGCCATTATCGGCGCGGGTCTGGTGGGCTGCGAATTCGCCAATGACCTGCACGCGAGCGGCCATCAGATAAGCCTGATTGCGCCGGAAACCACTCCGCTGCCCAGACTACTGCCTGAACCGCTCGGCGTTGCGCTGGGCGAAGCCTTTGGCGAAGCAGGTATCCAGTTGGCGCTTGGCCGCACGCTGAAGGATATCGACATCGGCGAGGACAGCAGCGTCAAGCTGACACTGGATAATGACGCGGTCATCAACGCTGATATTGTCTTACTGGCCACCGGCCTTGCCCCAAGAACGGGGTTAGCCAAAACAGCAGGGCTTGCCGTCTCTGACCAGGGTATTCAGGTAGACCGTCACCTGCGTACCTCGAATCCACATATCTATGCCCTGGGTGACGTTGCCTGTATCGACAGCATCAACGCCATGTATGTCCAGCCGCTACAGGCCTGCGCCAAGGCGCTGGCGGCAACGCTTTCCGGCACGCCAACCCCGGTAAGCTTCGGCGCCTGGCCCGTTATCGTTAAAACACCGCTATTGCCGGTGGTAGCCTACCCGCCGCTTATCCCACCCGAACGCTGGCGAATTGAGGGCGAAGGGAGCGACATGAGCGCGCTTGGCGAAGATAAAGACGGGAATTTAGTCGGTTTTGCGTTGACAGGGGGCTGCGTGAGACGGAAAGTGGAGCTTTCCAGAGCCGCACCTGCGCTACTGGGCTGATTTTCACCGCGTTCACGACTAGGCTAGATAAGCTAACCCAGCCTGGGTGGCGTTTTTAATAACACCGCTACACTTCATACTTAATTTTAATGAGGGGAATTCCTTATGCGCAAACCTGAACTCGCTGCTGCCATCGCTGAAAGTGCCGATCTCTCCAAAGACAAAGCAGGCCAGGTCCTGAACGTCATTCTGGATGAAATCACCAACAGCGTCGCGAAAGGCGAAGATGTGGCTTTGATCGGTTTTGGTACCTTTACTGTTCGTGAGCGTGCAGCGCGCACCGGTAAAAACCCACAAACAGGCGCTCCTCTACAGATTCCGGCAAGCAAAAACGTTGCTTTCAAGCCGGGCAAAGCGCTTAAGGACGCCGTTTCCTAATGAAGCTCAAGCTGACGCTGTGGCTGCTGAGCTTTATGCTCAAACGCGCCCTGCGCCGCAAGCCGCGCTTTCGTGAACAGCTTGAACGAATGCGCGGCCTAGACTGGGGTATTGCCACGGAAGACTTAACCGTCGCCCGTTACTACCGAATGACGCCAAAAGGCATCACTTCAGGTAAAGGCTTGCCGGTCGATCTGGATCTTGAGCTACGCTTTCGCGATCAAGACGCCGCGTTACGTATCCTCAGGAAACCAACGCAGCAGGCCTTCCTCGACGGAATGCTCAACGGCGAGGTACGCCTTGTCGGTGACTCCGCCGATATGAACAAGCTGCAAAAGCTGCTGAAGTACTTGTAGCGCTACTTCTAGCGGTTACCCGCCACCCTTGGGTGGCGGGCCCCTGCTCTCTTTGCCTATCATCTCCCCGTCATAATGTTATGAGCACGACTTTTTAAACACGCCTTAAATACGCCTTGGGCTTTTATTCGCGGTAACGTTAACACTGTTAATTCGATAACCGGATAGCCATGACCGCATCCATAGTAACCACGATAGGCTTAAAGCTTGCACACTTGCCTACCGGCAAACTACGCCCTGAGCATATCCAAAAGACATTGATTAGCCTGCCCAAAACACCACGGTTACTGTTAAAACCCCGCTATATCAGCGTTGATCCGTATATGCGTACACGTATGCAGCCAGCCGGGTACGACTATATCGAGCGCTGGGCCGTCGGCAGCCCGTTGTCCGGCTGGACGTTGGCCGAAGTAATTGCCAGCAACGGGCCTTCTTTCAAGCGCGGCGATTTCGTCGTAGGTCACCTTCCCATGCAGGAGATCGTTGCTTCTGACGGGCAGCAGCTAACCCCTGTTCCGGAGGGTAGCGATCCAGAAGCCTACCTGCATCCGCTGGGAATGACGGGATTTACCGCCTGGGTGGGTATGCAGCGCTTGGGGCAGCCTACTGCTCAAGATAGCGTACTGGTCAGCGCCGCCGCAGGCGCGGTGGGTTCTATCGCGGCGCAGCTTGCCCAGCACCAAGGGGCAAACGTCATCGTCACGGCCGGGCGGGCCGACAAGCGCGCCTGGCTGCATGACAAAGGATTTAAGAGCGTACTCAATCATCGCAGCCCGGATTATATCGAGCAGCTACATGACGCGGCGCCTTTTGGAATTACGCTTAACTTTGAAAATATCGGGGGGCGCGCCTTCACGACAGCGATTGAATCAATGGCTACTAACGGACGCATTGTGCTGTGTGGGTTAGTAAGCCAGTATCAGACCCGTAATCCGCGTAAAAGCCCTGATAACTTTGCACAGCTAAGGCAAAAAAACGTCGCGGTTCATCCTTTTGTCGTGCCCGACTACTTGCGTTACTGGGATGCCTTTCAACAATTTATGCAGCCGTTAGTCGTTCAAAAACGCCTCGCGTGGAAGCTCGATAAAATTTCCGGCGGGCTGGATAGCGTTGCGCCAGCGCTGATTGGTTTACTCAATGGGGATAATTTAGGTAAACGGGTCGTCGAAATGCCTTAGGCGCACGCCAAGTTAAGCCACAAGCCATAGCAACGACCCAAGCTTAGCGTTTATACTAAAGTCTAACATCGACCCACAACAAGAGCATCTATGCCTATTTCACTGCCGCTTCGGCGTCTTTGGACCCTCGATAAGTTTGCTTATAGTCTGCGCGTTTTTATCGCGTTCAGCGCAGCGCTACTGTTTAGCGGCATAATGGGCGATGTAGCGTTGGTTATTCCGCTTTTCCTGGGAATTATCGCCTGTGCCCTTTCCGAAACCGATGACAGCTGGCAGGGCCGCTTACAGGCGCTGCTGGTCACGCTGATATGTTTTACCTTGGCCTCATTTATCGTGCAGTGGCTTTTCCCTTGGCCATGGCTATTTGCACTAGGGCTGGGAACCTCCACGTTCACTCTGATCATGTTGGGCGCTATCGGTCAGCGGTACGCCACGATTGCCTCCGGCACGCTGATTTTATCGATCTACTCAATGATCAATATTGAGCAGCATGGCGGCGTGGATGCCGACGTGGCGTCTCGCCAGCTGCTGCTCTTAGCAGGCGCCGCCTGGTACGGGGTTATTTCGGTTATCTGGTGTGCGCTTTTTTCCCGTCAGCCCGTCAAACAAAGCATGGCACGAGTCTATAAAGCGCTAGGCGAGTTCTTAATACTCAAATCGGCTCTGTTTGAGCCGGTACGCGGCGTCGATGTCGAGGCTCGCCGAGTGGCCCTGGCGCGCCAGAATGGCAAAGTGGTGGATGCGCTCAATCAGGCCAAAGAGATGATTTTTCGTCGCCTGGAAGGCCAGCGCGGCAGTCAAAAACTTAACCGCTATCTGCGCATCTACTTTATTGCCCAGGACATTCATGAGCGGGCAAGCTCGACCCACTACCCTTATAGCGCGCTCACCGAGGCGTTTTTCCACCACGATGTGCTGTTTCGCTGCCAGCGGCTGTTAGATCAGCAGGGGCGCGCCTGCCGTCAGTTGGCCAAATCACTACTGCTTAACCGGCCCTTTGATCACCAGCAGAGCGAACAGGCGCTTGCTGACCTGAGAGCCTCCATCGATAATTTAAGCGAACGCGGCAAGCCCGAATGGCGTGCCCTGCTGCATCCGCTTAACGCACTCGCCAGTAACCTTGCCACGCTTGAAGCGCAGATTGCCAGTGCGCATAACCCGGACACCACTGATGACCGTCGCGATAGCGCACTTTATGATCGCTCGCCTTCCAGCCTGCTGGAAGCGTGGAAGCGAGTACAGCTCAACTTTACGCTTGGCTCTCCCACCTTTCGTCATGCGGTACGCCTGACAACCGCGCTGATGGTGGGCTACGGTTTGCTTCAGTGGCTGGACCCCGAGCAGGGCTTCTGGATCTTGCTGACGACCCTGTTTGTATGTCGACCTAACTTCGCCACGACGCGGCGCTTTCTTTCCCAACGTATTTTGGGCACGGTGCTGGGCCTTACGGCAGGCTGGGTGTCGATCAGCCTGTTCCCCCAGCCAAGCGTGCAGAGCGTGATTGCGGTGGCCGCCGGTGTCACCTTTTTTGCCAACCGGGAAAAACGTTATGTCGTGGCGACAGCTTCCATCACCTTGCTGGTGCTGTGCAGCTTTAATCAGGTGGGCGACGGCTTTGATCTTATCTGGCCGCGCTTGTTTGATACCTTGATTGGCTCGCTGATTGCAGGGCTTGCGGTGTTTTTCATTCTGCCCGACTGGCAGGGCCGTCGGCTCTACCGTGAAGCCGCAAAGGCGATTACCAATCACCGCCGCTATCTGGATGAAATTGTTCATCAGTATGAAGAGGGCAAGCAGGATGATTTGGCTTATCGCCTGGCCCGGCGTAATGCCCATAACGCCGATGCCGCGCTCTCTACGCTGCTGACCAATATGCTTCATGAGCCGGGACACTACCGTAAGCAGGATGCCGACAATGGACTGCGCTTTCTGGTGCTTTCCAATACGCTGTTGAGCCACCTCTCAGCGCTGGGCGCCCACCGCCATCGCCTGGCGGAAGATGAGGAAGACGCGGCATCGATGCCTTCTGCCAAGCGTATCAGCGAACTGCTGGGGCAACTGTCCGAACAGTTGGATAAACGCCAGTTCATCGCCCCGCTGGATGAGCAGGCAAGCGAGCTACTCGCGCAGCTAAACGAGCAGAGCGTTCACCGGGAAGAGGGGGAAGAGAAAGCGCTGACGCTGTATCGGCCCATTCAAAGCCAGCTACGCCTGATTGCCGAACAGCTGGTGCCTCTAGGCGAAGCGGCTAACCGCTTGACCAGCACGCCAGCCGCTATCGAAGATGCCAACAGCGCTAGCGTCAAGGTATAAGACTTCACCGCAGGCCGCTACACCTGCCCGTAGCGTCCTGCGGCCTCGCCTAGCCAGCGCCGCACCAGTACCGCGGTAATATGCGGCTCGCTTTGCAGCTCGGAGGCCAAGGAGGTCACGCGCTCCAACAGGTCGGCATCGCGTTCCAGGTCGGCAATCTTCATTTGCGCAAGGCCGGTCTGCCGGGTGCCCAGCACCTCACCCGGGCCGCGAATTTCCAGATCCTTTTCCGCAATACGGAAACCATCGGTGGTTTCACGCATGACGCTCAGGCGCTCGCGGGAGCTTTTGGAAAGCGGCGGGTGATAAAGCAGTACGCAGAAGCTTTCCGTACTTCCCCGGCCGACACGTCCGCGCAGCTGATGTAGTTGGGAAAGCCCCAAGCGTTCAGGGTTTTCAATAATCATCAGGCTGGCATTAGGTACATCCACCCCCACTTCAATCACCGTGGTGGCGACCAGCAGATCCAGCTCACCCTCTTTAAAGGCGGTCATCACTTCGGTTTTTTCACTGGCCTTCATACGCCCATGAATCAGGCCGATGGCAAGCTCGGGCAGCGCTTGCGTCAATTCCTGGCTGGTGACTTCCGCGGCCTGGCACTGCAGCGCTTCGGACTCATCAATCAGCGTACATACCCAATAAGCCTGGCGGCCCTCGCTGCAGGCATTGCGAATCCGCTCGACGACTTCGGGGCGACGCTCATCCGCTACCACCACGGTTTTAACCGGGGTACGCCCTGGCGGAAGCTCATCGATGACCGAAACATCCAGGTCCGCATAGGCGCTCATGGCAAGCGTACGCGGGATGGGTGTGGCCGTCATGATCAGCTGGTGCGGGGTTAGCCCGCCCGCTTCACCTTTTTCGCGCAGCGCCAAGCGCTGGTGGACGCCAAAGCGGTGCTGTTCATCGATAATCGCCAGGCCCAGGCACTGAAAATGCACGTCATCCTGAAATAGCGCGTGGGTGCCGACCACCATGCGCGCACGGCCATCGGCAATCGCGGCCTTGGCGTCCAGGCGGGTTTTGCCCTTCAGCTTGCCCGCAAGCCAGGCGACTTCGATGCCCAGTGGTTCAAACCAGGCTTTAAACGCCCGGTAGTGCTGCTCTGCGAGGATTTCGGTAGGCGCCATGATGGCAGCCTGGCAATTGCCGGAAAGCGCGGCCAGCGCGGCCATAGCGGCCACCACGGTTTTTCCCGACCCCACATCGCCCTGCACCAGGCGTAGCATGGGCGCCGGACGGCTTAAATCCAGGGTAATTTCCTCAAGCACGCGCTGCTGGGCACCCGTTAGGGCAAACGGCAGCTGGGCTAAAAAACGCGCCTGCAGGCCGCGCCCAGAAGGCAGCTCCGGCGCGCCGTCGGCCTGAATGCGCAGTCGCACTTCTCGCAGGCTAAGCTGATGCGCTAAAAGCTCTTCCAGCGCTAGGCGGCGCGTGGCGGAATGCTGGCCGCTGGAAAGCTTGTCAATATCCACATCAGGCGGGGGTTGATGCAGTAAATGCAGGCAGGCGTGGAGCCCCGGCAGGTGAAAGCGCTGGCGCAGCGCGTCAGGGATAACATCGGGCAGCACTTCAGGCGCGCTATCCAGTAAGCCTAGCGCCTGCTGCGTCAATGCCCGCAAGCGGGCTTGGTTCAAGCCTTCGGTGGTGGGGTAGATCGGGGTAAAATACTCATCGACCGGCGTTTCACCCGCCGTATTCAAGCGATACTCGGGGTGATAAATTTCAAGCCCGGTGGCCCCGGCCCGCGCTTCACCAAACGCACGTACCGAAACGCCTGGGCGTAGCTGCTGCTGTTGAGCAGGCGAAAAGTGAAAAAAACGCAGGCTTAAAATACCGCTGCCGTCGCGCAGGCGTATCAACAAACTTCGACGCCGCCCCTTGACGACATCCGAGGCGGTCACCTCACCTTCGATCACGGCTTCCTGGCCGGCGCGTAGCAGGCCGATCGGCGTTAGCCGGGTACGGTCCTGGTAGCGCAGCGGCAGGTGGAAAAGCAGATCACTAACGTGTTCAATGCCCAGCCGCGAAAGCTTGAGCGCTAACGCTTCACCGACGCCTTTAAGCGCAGTAACGGGCCCGTTAAGATCGCTCATGAGTGCGCTTTACCCTTTTGAGCAGGCTGTTGGCACTGGCTGATGGCATCCACTAGGGCATCGATCGCTTTAGGGCGCGGGAAGCTGGCCCGCCAGGCGATCGCCACCGTCCGTGAAGGGGCTGGGTCGACGAAGGGGCGGCTCTCAAGCATGGCATTTTCATATTGATCGGTTCCTAATGCTGACTGCGGCAATACGGTAATCCCTAGCCGTGACGCCACCATATGGCGAATGGTTTCCAGCGACCCGCCCTCGGCAATCAAGGTGTTATTCGGGTTATTAAGCTTTTGGGTAATCGCCGGACACGCTTCAAGAATCTGGTCCCTAAAGCAGTGGCCTTCACCCAACAACAGCAGGCGCTCTTCCAGCAACTCCTCTTTACGAATAGCCTCGCGCTCAACCCAGCGATGGTTTGCCGGTATCAATACTTCAAATTGCTCTTCGTAAATAGGCTTGGTCACAATATCGGTTTCAGTAAACGGTAGCGCCACAATAATGACATCCAACTCACCGTTTTTGAGCTTAGCACGTAACGTTCCGGTCATACCTTCTTCAATATACAGCGGCATTTGCGGCGCAATATTGGCAAGTGCGGGAATCAGGTGCGGAAATAAATACGGGCCGATGGTGTAAATAGCCCCGATGCGTAGCGGATTCGAGAGCTGATCTTTACCGGCACTGGCCATTTCATAAATCAGCCGGCTTTGCTCCAGCACACGCTGGGCCTGAGCGATGATCTTCTCGCCAAGTGGGGTTACCTGAATCGTGGACTTGGAGCGCTCAAACAGCGGTATATCCAGTTCCTCTTCAAGTTTTTTCACCGCCACAGAAAGCGTTGGCTGCGATACATGGCAGCGTTCAGCCGCACGACCGAAGTGGCGCTCTTGGGCAAGGGTTACGATGTAGCGAAGTTCTGTTAAAGTCATAACGGCGCCAGTGGGCATCCTCTCGTAGCAGCTCGTGACTAACATCATGGCAGTCAGCGGGACGGAAAAGGATAAGCAAACCCTGCTGACGATGTCATATCTCGCAGGGACTTTGTATCCAATAGGGAATTTTTATCAAAAGGAGTGGATAAGGTGAAGCTAACTGTACTGATTATCGGTTGTGGTGATCTTGGCATTACCTTAGGGCGCGAGTTAATTGATGAGGGACATCGCGTCATTGGCGTACGTCGTAAAACAGCGGCATTAAAAGGCACAGGCATTGAGCCCCTGGCGCTTGACCTTAACGAACTTGATGAAACCAACGCGTCTGCACTTCCCCAGGCAGACTACGTAATTTATAGCGTAAGCGCCGACCGCTTTGAAGAAAGCGCTTATCAAAGTGCCTACCCAGAAGGCCTGAAGCGAGTGCTGAGCGTGATGGAGCAGCACGAAAAGCCGCCGCGCCGCGTCTTCTTCGTATCGTCGACCAGCGTGTATGGCCAGCAGGAAGGCGAAGAGGTCAACGAGGAGAGCCCCACTGGCCCCACCAGCTTCTCCGGCATGCTGATGTGTGAAGCCGAACAGATGCTGTTTGATCACCCGCTACCCGGCACCGTTGTGCGCTTTTCAGGTATCTATGGCCCAGGCCGTGATCGCTTGATTCATCAGGTAGCGGAAGGCCGTATCGCCGCCGTTACGCCGGTTATCTACTCCAACCGCATTCACCGGGACGACTGTACCGGTATTCTGGCCCACTTGATCCGCATTCAGGAAAGCGGCCAGCCGCTTGCGAACCTGTACCTGGGTAGCGACTGCGAGCCGGTCACCATGCATAACGTGATGGCCTGGATTGGAAAGCAGCTCAAGGTGGAATCTACCGATACCATGCAGTCGCCGCTGCGCCGCCGGGCCAGCAAGCGGTGCGATAACCAGCGTATTCTCGAAACCGGCTACCAGTTTAGCTACCCAAGCTACCGTGAAGGATATGCACAAATACTCAAAGAGGGCGGCTTTTTAAAGCCTCAGAAAGCCTGAGCACTACAAGCGCACAGCAGCGTGAAAGATACATAAACGCTGGATAAGTAAACGTTAGATACACACCGGCCAGACGCTAACCATTGCGTCTGGCCGGTTTTTTTACGGCGTATTAATCACCGATAACCATAACGGCTTCGGCTTCTACCTGGCTGCCTTTGGGAAGCGCTTTCACACCCACCGCGGCGCGGGCCGGAAACGGTGAGGAGAAGAACTCTTCCATCACTTTATTGACGATGGCGAAGTTATCCAGATCGACCAGATACAAATTCAGTTTAACCACATCGCTAAGCGATCCCATCGCCTCTTCGCATACCGCTTTCAGGTTGGCAAACACCTGACGCGCCTGCGCTTCAAAATCCTCGGACACCAGCTCCATGGTGGTCGGGTCCAGCGGAATCTGACCAGAAAGATAGACCGTATTACCGGCTTTAATGGCCTGCGAGTATGGACCAATCGCGGCGGGGGCTTTATCGGTATTAATAACAGCTTTGTTGCTCATACGATGTCTCGCTCCTGAGTTCTTAACATTAGTTTTAACATTAATAGTTATTTAGCGTTAATTATCTAACTAGCTTATTTATCTAACGTTTTTATTAGAATATGAAGACTCGCCGCCATAGCACGGCATGGCCGATGCACAATAACGATTCAGCCAAACGGGTGTTACGGCTTTAATTGGTCATACGCGTAATTTTGCTTACATTAGGCAAGTTACGGATACGCTTGATAATGCGCGCAAGATGAACGCGACCTTTCACAGACAGGGTTAGATTGACCGTAGAGAGACGCGCATCGCGTTCTTCGATACCGATGCGCTCAATATTGGCATCGGCATCGGTGACAAGGCCAGCAAGCTCGGCCACAAGGCCGCGGCGGCTTTCAATTTCAATTCGCAGCGCCACTGGGAAGTCTTCATCAATGGTTTCAGACCACTCCAGGGTGAACAGCTTGTCCGGGTCGTTTTTATGTTCAATAAGATTGCGGCACTCGGCGCGGTGAACGACAAGCCCCTTGCCCATGGAGAGATGCCCGAGCACCGGGTCGCCGGGTAGCGGATGGCAACAGCGTGCAAAGTTGATCACCATGCCTTCACCGCCGCTGATCAATACGGCTTTGCCGCTATCAACCGCGGCAAAATTAGCATCGTGACGCCCGCCGTGAGCGATATCGACTAATCGTCTGGCCACTACGTGCGCCATACGGTTGCCTAATCCCAGCGACTCTAGAAGCGCATCCTGGGAGGCCACATCCAACTCTTTAAACGCCAGCTTGAGCAGATTCTCATCAAGCTCTTCCAGGCTGGTTTCAAAGGGTGTGAGCGCCTTATTAAGCAATCGACGGCCCAGGGTAATCGCTTCAGTCTGCTGCTGATGCTTCAGGGCATGACGAATCGCCGAGCGCGCCTTCGCGGTGGATACAAAACTCAGCCAGGCAAGGTTAGGGCGTGCGCCGGGCGCGGTAATGATCTCAAGCGTCTGACCGCTTTCCAGGCGCGTTGAAAGCGGCGCCAAGTGACGGTCGATACGGCAGGCAATACAGTTATTGCCGATATCGGTATGCACGCTGTAGGCAAAGTCGATCACCGTCGCGCCCTGAGGCAGCTCCATGATGTCGCCCTTGGGGGTAAACACGTAGATATCATCGGGGAACAGGTCGTTTTTGACGTGTTCGATAAATTCCAACGAGTTACCCGCATGGCGCTGCATTTCCAGAAGCCCCTTGACCCAGGCGCGGGCGCGGGCGTGGCTGCCTTCGGCAATCGGATGGGTCGTTTGCCCTGCTTTATAAAGCCAGTGGGCAGCGATGCCGTTATTAGCCATGGCCTCCATCTCTCGGGTGCGGATCTGGACTTCGATCGGCATGCCGCGCGGGCCAAACAGCGTAGTATGCAGACTTTGATAGCCGTTGGCCTTGGGGATGGCAATATAGTCTTTAAAGCGCCCCGGTACCGGCTTATACAGGTTATGCACCACGCCCAGGATACGATAGCAGCTGGCTACGTCCTCGGTAATGATACGGAACCCGAACACGTCCATGATTTCTGCAAACGGCTTACGCTGGTCGCGCATCTTCTTATAGATCGACAGCAGATGCTTTTGCCGTCCCACCACCGTGCCTTGAAGCACTTCGTCATCCAGGCTTTGCTGTAGCGATGCCTGAATTTCACGCATGGCGCTGCGCCGATGGCCACGCGCGTTGGCTACGGCCCGCTTGATGCGCTCTGAGCGCATGGGGTGGATCGCCTGAAAGGAGAGATCTTCAAGCTCGATGCGGATCGTATTAATACCCAGCCGGCCAGCAATACGCGCATATATCTCCAGCGTTTCACGGGCAATGCGGCGTTTTTTATCCGGCCTGAGCGCGCCGAGGGTGCGCATGTTATGCAGCCGGTCGGCAAGCTTGACGATAATGACGCGAATATCCCGCGACATTGCCAACACCATCTTCTGAAAATTTTCCGCTTGAGCCACGGCTTTATCTTCAAAAGTGATTTGAGTCAGCTTGGAAACGCCATCGACAAGCTCCGCCACGGGCTTGCCAAACTGGGCCGCCAGGGCTTTCTTGGAAACGCCGGTATCTTCGATGACATCATGCAGCATGGCCGCCATCAGGCTTTGATGGTCCATGTGCATATTGGCCAGAATATTGGCGACCGCCAGCGGGTGGGTAACGTAGGGCTCGCCTGAACGCCGACGCTGGCCGTCATGGGCCTGCTCGGCGTAGTAAAAGGCGCGTTTGACCTGCTGGATCTCGTCCGAGGGTAAGTAGCCGCCGAGTCGATCGGCCAGGTCATCAATGGTGAACATTTACCGCGCCCCTATCCGTTCAGCCTTAGTCGTCGATCTGAGCGCTGGGCGCCATAGCAGGGCGCGCGCGAACAGGTGCTTCAACCGGCTCGTCGAGTACGGTGTGATCGACAAGACCTGCGGCAATTTCACGCAGTGCCATTACGGTGGGCTTGTCATTTTCCCAGGCCAGTTGGGCATCGCGCGAACCGCGGGCCAGCTGACGAGCACGCTGGGTGGAAATCATCACCAGCTTGAAGCGGTTTTCGACATTTTCCAGACAATCTTCAACAGTTACGCGAGCCATGGGGGCCTTCCTGTAATGACAACGCCGGGCCGACGTTGTTGGATAACGTCACCGACCCAGCGAAAAGTGTGATGATAGGACCTTATAGATTACTCGACGCTAGGCGCTTATGACAAGAGCGCATCGAGTAGCGGGGCATGCCGCTCGCTGACAGTGGCGAGCGTTAGACGACGGCTGATCACCAATGACTGCAGTTCTTGAAGCGCCGTGGTGAAGTCATCGTTAATCACCAGATAATCATACTCGTTAAAGTGTGACATCTCGCTAACCGCATCGCGCATACGCCGCGCGATTACCGCATGCTCGTCGGTACCGCGACTCGCCAAGCGGCGCTCCAGCTCATCGCGCGACGGAGGCAGAATAAAAATGGATACCGCATTCGGCATTTGCTCGCGTACCTGCTGCGCGCCCTGCCAGTCGATTTCCAGGATCACATCCTGCCCCGCCTCCAGCAGCGTTTGCGCTGCCTTGCGCGACGTGCCGTAGTAATTATCGAAGACTTTGGCATACTCAAAGAAATCGCCACGCTTAATCATCGCCTCAAAATCCGGCACGTCGATGAAATGGTAATTCACACCATCCACCTCACCCTCACGCTTAGCACGCGTAGTGTGCGATACCGAGACCTGAATGCCATCAAGACTTTCAATCAGCTCACGAACCAAGCTGGTTTTGCCCGCACCTGACGGCGCCGAAACAATAAAAAGCGTACCTTGGGACATTAAGCGCTTCCCTAGTTAGCGAAAAAGAAAACATGGTTTAAAAAAACTTAGTTTAAAAAAACACGGCTTAAAAACATAGCGGGCGAAACACGTAGCCCAACAACAAGTTTATAAAGGTGCGCAGTATCGCACACCCACCGCGTGGACTGTAGCGTTTGCGTGAATACACAAGGAGGTTAGATGCGCAGCACACTGTTTATATTATTGCTGATTGCCATTGGGGTAGCCGTACAGAAAGGCATTATTGAAATCCCTCGCCACTGGGCGCCGTGGGCTCCTCTTTATGTCGATGACCCAATCACTCCTATCACTCAGCTGAAAATTAAACGTTTAAGCGGTGACAGAGAAGCCTGCCTGGCCGCGCTGGATACCGTGCCCGATGGCGAACTTAGCTATACACCCCTTGCCGATTATGCGCCCACAGCAAGCTGCCCACTCACCAATGTTGTGCGTATGCAGTCCAGCAGCGTGCGGTTTAACCAAAGCTTTGTTGCCACCTGCCCGCTGGCCCTTGCCTGGGTGATGTATGAACGCCATGAGTTACAGCCTGCGGCCCAGGAGATAATGGGCAGCCCTGTTCGCCAGGTTGATCACGTGGGCAGCTTCGCCTGCCGTAATATCTATCACCGAGAAAACGCCCGGCGCAGCGAACACGCGACAGCTGAAGCGCTGGATGTCATCGGCTTTCGATTCGAGAATGGACAGCGCATTACGCTGATCAAACACTGGGATGATGAAGGAAGCGTTGGAGAGTTTTTACGGGCAGCGCGGGATGGCGCTTGCGGCACGTTTGGTAACGTATTGGGGCCTGATTATAACGCCGCGCACGCCGATCATTTTCATATGGGCATGCGCGGCTTCAGGCTATGTCGTTAACATCTAGCTCGTTAACATCTATCGCAACGTGGCTGAATACTGATTGCGTCATAGCCGGTGCTGAATATAGCGCTTAATCCAGGCTGATATCTTCTCGGTCGGTCGCGGCACCAGTAGCTGCGCCAACGCCGCCGCCGATCACTGCACCCTGACCGATGCTGCCGCCGGTTGCCGCTGCCGCCCCGGCGCCTACCGCCGCGCCAACACCTGCGCCGCTGGCCGCACGTTCACCGGTGGTCGTACCGCAGCCTGCTAAGCCTAGCGTTAATGCGGCAATAGCACTGAGGGTCAAAATACGCGATTTTTTCGTCATTTGAGTATGCATGGGGTCACCTCCTTATGGGTTGCACCCTATACACATTAGAGACGATTAGGCTATTTTTCCACTTTCGTGCTACCGGGCGTGGGCGGCCACTGGCTCAGGGCTACGTTTTTCAAGCCATTTTCCGAAGAAGAAAATAGCCAGTCCACAGAGTGCCAGACCGGTACCCACCGGCCCCGTGCTCGACCAGTCAAAGCCTGCGCTGATCACTAGCCCGGCAAGCCAGGCACCCAAAGCATTAGCACCGTTGAACGCCGCATGGTTAAGCGAAGCCGCCATGGTCTGAGCATTGCCCGCCACATCCATTAACCGGGTTTGCAGTGACGGGGCAAGCGCCATACAGGTGCCCACCAGGCCGACAAACAAGAGCCCTGACCAGACGTAATCGGCGGCAAAGTAGTACCCGCCCTGAATAACGGCGCACCAGATCAGAATGCGCGGAATAGCACGCATCAGGTTTCTGTCGGCCATGCGCCCGCCGACCAAGTTACCGATAATCGATCCAATGCCGAAAATCACCAGCACCAGCGGTCCCAGTGCCTCGCTCATGCCCGCCTGCTGCGTCAATGTCGGCATCACGTAGCTGAAAATCGAGAACATGCCGCCACAGCCTACGCAGGCAATCGCAACCGTCACCAGCACGCGCTGTTTCACCAGCGCCGACAGCTCACGCAATGGGCTTGCCAGCGCATCGAAGGGCTGTAAAGGTACCCATAGCCGAATCAACATAGCCGTCAGCAAGGCAATGACGCCTACACCCACAAAGGCGATCTGCCAGCCAAACTGATTTCCCGCCCAGGTGCCCAGCGGTGCGCCAATCAAGATAGCCGTCGTCAAGCCCAGCATGACCCGTGAAATGGCCCGGGCGCGCTGATCAACCGGCACGGCTCCCGCAGCAACCAGCGCGGCCACACCAAAGTAAGCGCCATGCGGCAGGCCCGCGATAAAGCGCAGCCCCACAAACGACCAGAACCCCGGCGCCATGGCACTGGCAATATTGCCCACGGCAAATACCAGCATCAAAACAATCAGTAACGCCCGCTTGGGCACGCGCGCGGCCAGGGCGGAAATCAGCGGCGCCCCCACCACAACGCCCAGCGCATAGCTGCTGATCGCATAGCCGACTTGCGGCACACTGACCGCCAGATCCCCCGCGACGCGGTTCATCAGCCCCATGATCACAAATTCACTGGTGCCGATACCAAATCCACCTAGCGCCAAGGCGAATTCGGCCAGACGCGGATTACGCGCCAGCCCCTGGGTCGACTCTTGCATTTTTTCTCCCAACGCACGCCTGGCGTGCTGCTCTTGCTAATGGCTAACAGATAATGATCGCAAGACTAGACGAAAGTATAAATATGTTCAGCAAAATATTAGCAGGCGAATATTTCACTTTAACAAGCTAGCCATTGAAGCACGCCCAGGTTTGAAGGCTTAATAAACACCAACGCCTATCGATGTTCTACATAAGGAAGGCCGTTTATGACCCCTGAAACAATCGAACACGCCATGCAGGCGTTAGCCAAGGCTGACCCGGATATAGCTCGTGCCCTTCCGCTGGTGGGTGCGCCTTCACCACGCGTGCGTGATAAAGGCTTTGCGACGTTCTTCTCCACCATCGTTAGCCAGCAGCTCTCCACCGAAGCAGCCCGCGCGATTATGGGCCGGGTGAATACCCTACTGCCCGAGCTGCACGCCAAGGCGGTCATCGACACCGAAGGTCAGGCACTACGCGATGCGGGTCTCTCGTGGCGCAAAATCGAGTACGCCAAGGGGCTTGCAGAAGCAGAGCTTGCCGGCACCTTCAGTGCCGACGGGCTTGAGCATCTAAGCGATGAAGAAGTGATTGCCACGATTACCCAACTGCGTGGCTTTGGGCGCTGGAGCGCGGAAATCTACCTGATGTTCTCGCTCAAACGCCCGGATATCTTTCCCGCCGACGACCTCGCCCTGCGCGTAGCCTTAGGCCGCTTAAAAGGCCTTGACGACAAACCCACACCCCAGCAGGCGCGAAAGCTTGTGGAACACTGGGCGCCTTGGCGCAGCGTGGGCTCGCTGTTTCTGTGGCATTACTATCGCGGCGAACCGGTTTAAGGCGAACGCCGCTAAGCGCTCAGCCCACCAAATTTTCCGGCCTGATAGTCCTCGACGGCCTGAAC
The DNA here is from genome assembly GCF_052353045.1 of Halomonas sp. AOP7-B1-5. NCBI lineage: Bacteria > Pseudomonadati > Pseudomonadota > Gammaproteobacteria > Oceanospirillales > Halomonadaceae > Halomonas > Halomonas sp. AOP7-B1-5. The sequence continues at coordinate 20,758 of NZ_JBQTDC010000006.1, forward strand.
GATCTCATCCCGGGTAGTCATCACAAACGGCCCATGGGAGTAAACTGGCTCGTCGATGACATCGCCATGGCCAAACAACAGCTGGGCATCGCTTGCGGCTTCAATCACGACGCTGTCGCCATCCCGGTCCAGCTCGACCAGTTGGTGAGGCTTGGCAGGCTCACCACCCACCGTAACGTCGCCATTCACGATATACAGAAACACCTGCCGCCCAGGGGCAACGGGCAGCTGCTCACGTGCTCCAGCAGGCAGCTTAAGCGTCGACATAAACACGTTGGTTAACGTCTCGATAGGACCGCGCGTATCGCCCCACTCCCCGGCAATCAGATTAAGCTCAGCGCCGCCCGGCAGCGTAATCGACGGGATTGAATCCTGTTGCAGCCCCACATAGCGCGGCTTGCTCATTTTCAGGCGCGAGGGCAGGTTGATCCACAGCTGCAGAATTTCCAGCGGGCCACCCTCACGCAAAAACTCAGGCGGTGAGATTTCCGCATGCACAATACCGCTGCCCGCCGTCATCCACTGCACGCCGCCTTTATGAATCACGCTCTGGTGCTTAGCGCTATCGGCATGGGCAAGCGAGCCTTCCAGAATAAACGTTACCGTTTCAAAGCCGCGGTGTGGGTGCGGACCAAACGGCAAGCCTTGATTATTGGCCGGGTAAACCTGCGGGCCGTGGTGATTCAGAAACAGAAAGGGGTCAAGCTGCTCAAGCTGACGCGCAGGCAGGGGCCGCCGAGTGGTTAAATCACCGATATCATCGCGGTGTGCCGGGTGCAGGGCGATAACGCGGCGAACTGAGCTTACGGATAAGTCCGACATAAAATACTCCTTAACGATTACCTTTAGCTTAAAACCTAAGCCAAAGGATGAGGAGCGAATAGTTTTCTTTGGATCGTTCTAGGAAATTGATGAGTGCTTAACTACGTATCGGCTAATGCTTAACGACTGATGTCTTCTTCAAGCGGTCAGTTTAGCGGCGGCTTACGCTTATATTTTCACAGGTAAAATTTGCTATTGTTGAGGCCGACCTAGTTGCCATCTTTTATTACGCCTGAGGTTAAGCCTATGACTGAGCAGAACCCAGCGGCCTTTAGCGACCTTGTTAGCGCAATTACCCAGCAGATAGAACAAGCACGCGGACAGGTGCGCCAAGCCGTCAACACAGCCATGGTGCAAAGCTACTGGGAAATAGGCCGCTTGATTATCGAGCATGAGCAGCAAGGCAGCAGCCGTGCGGAATACGGCAAGCAACAGTTACAGCAGCTTTCGAAACAACTAACCGAACGACTGGGTAAGGGATTCGACGTCACAAATTTGCGTAATATGCGTCAGTTTTACCTGGGCTTTCCAATTCGCGACGCAGTGCGTCTCGAATTGAGCTGGACCCACTACCGCACCCTCGTACGGGTGGAAAATGCTCAAGCACGCGACTGGTATTTGCAAGAAGCGATCAATCAAAGCTGGAGCGCGAGAGCTTTAGAGCGTCAGATTAGCGCCCTCTACTACGAGCGCCTGCTAGCCAGTCAGGATAAGGCGCTAGTAGAACAGGAAGCAAAGGCAAACACCCAGCCGCTGGCGGAAACCGCCAAGGACTACCTGCGCGACCCTTACATCCTGGATTTCCTCAACCTGCAGGATAAAACCTATCAGGAAAGCCGGCTAGAGCAGGCCATCATCAGCAACCTGCAGCAGTTTTTACTGGAACTTGGCAAAGGCTTTGCTTTTGTGGAGCGCCAGCAGCGCATCCGTTTTGATGATGAGGACTTCTACATTGATCTGGTGTTCTACAACTTCAAGCTGAAGTGCTTTTTACTGGTAGACCTGAAGCTCGGCAAGCTCAAGCATCAGGATATCGGCCAGATGGATACCTATGTGCGTTTATATGATGAGCAGCGTAAAGGCAGCGATGACAACCCCACCATCGGCTTGGTGCTATGCAGTGAGAAAAGCGAAGCCGTAGTGAAGTACTCGGTACTGGCTGACCAGAAGCAGCTGTTTGCGGCGAAGTATCTGCCGTATTTGCCTTCCGAGGAAGAGCTCAAACGTGAGCTGGAGCGCGAACGGGCGCACGCCATTGAACAGCTTCAGTAACCGACATCGAGTAACGAATGAATTAGTAGTAAAAGTACGCCAAACACCGCTGTCACCACATAGCGCCAAAATCAAAAGTAGGCTTAGCCAAGCATTCTCTATTTGATTAGTATGACTTTTGATTCTGCAGTAGCGACAAAGCCATATTACAAAAACGTGGAGAGTAAATTTAATGACATCACCCCATCCTCCCACCAATTTTGGCTTTTTAGCAGAACACGATGCACTGTTTGTCGAACTTGCCAGCGCCGCTGAGCATGCTTTTTCCAACGACCCCAACACCACCCTGATTAAGCTGCGCCAGTTCGGTGAGGCTATCGCCCAGCACATCGCCGCGCAATCGGGTGTCGAATTCGATGAACAAACCTCCCAGTTGGATCTTCTTCTTCGTCTCGACAAAACGCTACATTTTGAGCCGGTCGTGCGTGAGCTGTTTCACACCCTACGCATTGAGGGTAATAAAGCCACGCATCAGTTCAGAACGCAGCACCGGGAAGCCATGGAGGGGCTGAAGGTCGCCCGGGCTTTAGCGATCTGGTTTCACCAATCGTTCAGCCAGGCAGGCGTCCAGTTCAAGGCGGGGACTTTTATTCCCCCCGTCGACCCCAGCCGTCAGCTCCAGACGTTGCATACCGATATCGAAAAGCTCAAAGGCGAACTGCAAGAAGCCAACGTACAGCTTGAATCCAGCCAGCAGTTCAATGAATTGATCGCCCGGGAGCGCGCCGAGTATGAAGAACTGGCGCTAGCGATGGATGAAGAGTCCCGCCAGAAGGCACAGGAAGCAAAAGATCACGAGCAGGCCCTGGCGGCCCAACAGAAGGCTTACGAGCAGAAGATCCAAACATTGCAGCAGCAGTTATTGCAGCAGGATGCATCAAAGGTATCTTCGCAGCGCGTGAAGGTCGCTCAACAGACTCAGGCCGCCAGCCAGCAGATCGTGCTCAATGAAGAGTTGACCCGCATTCTAATCGATCAACAGTTAGTGGAGGCGGGTTGGGAAGCCGACACGCAGATGCTGACCTACAAAAAAGGCGTCAGACCCGAAAAAGGCATCAATCGCGCCATTGCCGAATGGCCGACCACAGGCAATGAAAAGGCTGATTATGTGCTGTTCCATGGCCTGACGCCGCTGGCAGTAGTGGAAGCCAAAAAAGAAAACATCAACGTTGCTGGCAAGATCGGGCAGGCGGAACGTTACAGCCGCGGCATAACGGTCACCTCACCGTTGACCAGCGCTTGGGAACTGGCGGGCCGGACGGTTGCCTGGGCCGATGAAGCCGAGGGGCACTACAAGATACCCTTCGTCTACTCCTGCAATGGCCGCCCCTACATTCCTCAGCAGCTAGAACAGTCAGGCACCTGGTTTCGAGATGTTCGCGAGCCTAGCCATCTAAAGCGTGCCCTACAGACGTTTCATTCGCCCGTGGGGCTTGTAGATAAACTCAAGCGCAGCCAAGCTGAGGCCGAGCAGCAGCTGGCGCAGGAACCGTTTGGCTACCTTGGGCTGCGCGACTATCAGCAAAAGGCCATCGCGGCGACGGAAAGGCGTCTCTCTCAGGGCGGACGACAGGCACTGTTGGCCATGGCCACCGGGACCGGCAAGACGCGCACGATTATCGGCCTGATGTATCGGTTCCTCAAGGCGGAGCGCTTCAAGCGGATTCTGTTTCTGGTCGACCGCACGGCACTCGGCGAGCAAGCCTTGGGGGCTTTCGATGAAGCAAGACTCGAGCAGAACCAGACGCTCTCGACCATCTACAACGTCGCCGAACTTGGCGATATGGCGGCAGAGGCCGAAACTCGCGTTCAGGTCGCCACGGTACAGGCGATGGTCAAACGCGTCTTCGCCAGTGATGCACCACCGCCGGTAGATCAGTTCGATTGCATCATCATCGACGAAGCCCACCGTGGCTACACGCTGGACCAGGAAATGACCGAAGGCGAGCTGGCGACACGTGACGCACGCCAGTATCTCTCCAGCTACCGGCGGGTGCTCGAATACTTCGATGCAGTGAAGATCGCCCTCACCGCAACGCCCGCCCGACACACCAGCGAGATCTTTGGCAAGCCGGTGTATACGTATTCTTACCGTGAGGCGGTTGCCGATGATTGGCTAATCGACCACGAGCCGCCCGTTCGCTATGAAACCCTGCTCACCCAGAAAGGCATTACCTTCGAGAAGGGTGAAACCGTTCACGTCGTTAATACACAAACCGGTGAGCTTGAAAGCGCAGAGCTGGACGATGAGCTGAACTTTGAGGTCGAGGCCTTCAACCGACGCGTCATCAACGACGACTTCAATCGGGTTATCTGCGAGCAACTGGCCAAAGAGCTGGACCCCTTCGGTGACGAGAAAACGCTGATCTTCTGCGCTTCTGATCGCCATGCTGACATGGTCAAGCGCCAGCTGGATACGGCATTCAAGGCTCTTTACGACCACGACTATTCGCAAGCCGCCGTTGAGAAGATTACCGGCAAGAGCGACAAGGCCGGGCAACTGATTCGCCAGTACAAAAACGAACGCTATCCCAACATAGCGATCACCGTCGACCTGCTGACGACCGGTATCGACGTGCCCAAAATCTGCCATCTGGTATTCATGCGCCGGGTGAAATCGCGCATTCTTTACGAGCAGATGATCGGTCGTGCTACGCGGCGCTGCGATGAGATTGGCAAAACCGTGTTTCGCATTTACGATCCCGTGGATATTTACGCCGCGCTGGCAGAAGTCAGCACCATGAAGCCGCTGGTCAAAGATCCCAACGTGACGCTTGAGCAGCTAACCCATGAGCTGACGGCCCCGGACCGGCTTGAGCAGGCGTTGAATTCGCCTGGCGAGCAGCCAGATGAGAGTCAGGCTCACGTGGTGCTCAGCCAGCTCAGTCAGAAGCTGATGCGGATACTGCGCAAAGCAGAAAACACCGCCGAGCACAAACCGGCAGTACGCCAAAAGCTCGATGAGTTGGAAGCGTTGTGGGAAGTGCCGCCCAAGTCACTGCATAAACATCTCTTGCAACTGGGGCCGGTCAAGGCCGCCGAGTTCGTCCAGCAGCATTCGGGATTACTTCATCAGTTAGCGGATGTAAAAGCGCTGATGGGCAGCGAGCGCATGCCGCTAATCTCCGAACACGAAGACGAAATTCGCGAACGTACTCAAAGCTACGGCGTGCACAAGCGCCCGGAAGATTATCTGGAGAGCTTCGAAGCCTTCATTCGCGAGAACCTTAACGACTCGGCGGCCCTGGCGACGGTAGTCAATCAACCTCGTGACCTGACTCGCGAAGAACTCAAGCAAGTGCGTTTGCTGCTGGATAACCACGGCTACTCCGAAGCCAACCTGCAAACGGCGGTGCGCAACCAAACCAATCAAAACATTGCGGCCAGTATCATCGGGCATATTCGGCGTGCCGCATTAGGCGAGGCGTTGGTCCCGTTCGAACAGCGTGTGTATATGGCCATGGAGCGTATTTATACTCAGCACGTCTGGACACCCGTGCAGAGGAAATGGTTGGAGCGCCTAGCCAAACAGCTAATACATGAAGTGATTCTCGACCGCGAGACGGTCAACCAACTCCCCGCCCTGCCCGGTGGCGCCAAACAGCTTGATAAGGTGCTTGATGACCAGTTGGATAGCGTGCTGGAAGAACTCAATGAGGCGATGTGGCCCCAGCGGCACGCGTAATCGCGACGAGTGCCATATCGATACATCAACTACTCTTGCTCCGATTGCGATAAAGAACCACAATCAACAAAATTTCGTTGGTTATCCCCGAATATGATCAAAAACCTGAGCTTCAAGAACTTCTACAGCTTTGCCGATGAGACCGTCATCGACTTTGCCCTGGGCAAGAAGCCGACGCCCTCGGGGTACGACATCGACGTGGATGGCGAGCGTTACAATAAAGCGATCGCCGTGGTCGGCGCCAATGGCTCGGGTAAAACGCAGCTGCTCAAGCCGCTGGCATTTTTGCGCTGGTTTGTCGCCAATTCCTTCTTGGGTAACGACCCCGAGCGCGACATTCCCTTCGCCGCGCATTTACTCTACGACGAGTCCCCCAGCAGCTTCGAGCTTGAGTGTATGATAGCAGGTACCGATTACCGCTATATGCTCGAACTCACCTCTAAGGAAGTGCTGTTTGAGGCGCTTTACGAAAAAACCAGCAGCCAGTACAGCTATCTTTTCAAGCGCGAGAAACGTGAGAAAGGTTATGACTTCAAGCAAAAGGGGTTCCCCTTCCCCAAGTCACAAGCGGAAAAGCTGCGCGGTAATGCCTCATTGATCAGTGCGGCGCATAGTTTTGATGTTGAGGCGGCAAAGCCTTTTATAGACTTTTTTTCCCGCATCGAGACTAATATTAATAATACTGGGCGTCAGCATTTCCAGCATGGGAAACTGCTGAAAGCTGCAGAAAAATTTCACAAGTCACCTGAATTGCTTAAACGCATGTCAACTGCCATGTGTGAATTTGATCTTGGATTAAACAGTGTCGATATTCAAAAGCTCATCATGAGTGACGACTCAGGCCAAGAGAAAGAGGTCTATATACCCCTTGGTAAGCATACTTATGAGGATGGCCGCTCCTTCGAGCTCTCTTTCTTTGAAGAGTCCAGCGGCACCCAGTCCGCCTTCGTCCTGCTCGAACCGATCCTGAAAACGCTGCATAACGGCGGCATCGCCGTGATCGACGAGATCGACAACGACCTTCACCCGCACCTGATGCCGCACCTTCTGGAGTGGTTTGAGTTCGAGCACACCAACCCCCATCAGGCGCAGTTGATCTTTACCTGCCACACGCCGGAGGTTTTGAACCTGCTACAGAAGCATCAGGTGTATCTGGTCGCGAAGCGCAACCAGCAGAGCGAGGCCTGGCGGTTGGACGACATGACGGGGCTACGCGCCGACGACAACCTCTACGCCAAATATATGGCCGGGGCCTTGGGCGCCACGCCGGAGCTGTGACCCGATGGCCAGAAAACACGCCTCTCGAAAGCGCCCCCAGCATCAGGCCAGCCAGACCACGCTCCTGGTCGTCGGTGAAGGCCCAGATGATCAAGCCTTCATCAAACACATGTACGGGCAATTGCGGGCCTCGCAAGCCATTCGCCCGAAAATCGAAAAGCAGTCCGGCGGCTCACCGGGTAATATCATCGACAACGCCGCCAGAAAGTACGCCCATCAGGACTTCGACCAGCGCTTTATCGTGCTGGATTCGGATGTAGCCATCTCGCAGCAGGAGCGCGACAAGGCCAGAAAGCAAGGGTTTCGCCTGATACTCTGGTCCCCTACCTGCCTCGAAGGGGCGCTTTTAGAGGTGCTGGGCGAGCGCGTAAACGACCACGAAACGGCCCAACAGTTGAAAGCGCGACTACACCCCCAGTTGGCGGCGCATCACACCGAGCCCGGCGCCTATGCGGTGCTGTTTTCCCGTCCGGTACTTCAGGCGGCCACCAATGCCTCTGTCATCGAGGTAGGCCGTGCGCTTACCGGGCAACTTGCTTAACATTTTTCTTATCTATTCACCCCCTGGCCATTTCGGCAGGGCGACAGGCTAATTCATGACCAACAACGACATCGTTCAAAAGCTCTGGAACCTCTGCGATGTGCTGCGCGACGACGGTATCAACTACTCGGACTACGTCACTGAGCTGGTGCTTTTGCTGTTCATCAAGATGGTTCACGAGAATACCGAGGCGGGCACGCTGGAGCGCCACCCGCTACCCGAAGGCTGCCGCTGGACGGACCTAAACAACAAATCCGGCCTTAACCTGCTGGATGACTACAAGCGCATTCTGCTGAGCCTTTCCAGCGGCCGCGATGGCAACGGTTACGTGGTGCATGCCGACCCGCTGATCAGTGCGATTTACGCCGACGCCCAGACCCGGCTGCGCGAACCGCGCCACCTGGAGCAGATGATCAAGGCGCTCGACGGCATCGACTGGTTCAGTATTCAGGAAGATGGCCTGGGCGATCTCTATGAGGGGCTTTTGGAGAAGAACGCCAACGAGACCAAATCCGGCGCCGGGCAGTACTTTACGCCGCGCGAGCTGATCGACTCGATGGTGCGCTGTATCAAGCCGCAGCCTAGAGAAATCGTGCAGGATCCAGCGGCCGGCACGGCCGGCTTTCTGATCGCCGCAGACCGCTATATTAAGAATCAGACTGATGCCCTGTTCGATCTAGAGGCCCGTGATCAGGCGTTTCAAAAGAACAAGGCCTTTACCGGCATCGAGCTGGTGCCCGGCACAAGGCGCCTGGCGCTGATGAACTGTCTGCTTCACGGTATGGAGGGCGACGACGAGGGCGTAGTGCACCTGGGCAACGCCCTGGGCCAAGCCGGGGCGGGCCTTGCCAAGGCCGACGTGATCCTCGCCAACCCGCCCTTTGGCACCAGCAAGGGCGGTGATGCCAGCATTACCCGCGATGACCTGACGTTTAAAACCAGCAACAAGCAGCTCGCTTTCTTGCAGCACATCTACCGCAACCTCAAGCCCGGCGGCCGCGCCGCGGTGGTATTGCCGGACAACGTGCTGTTCGAGGCTGGCGTAGGGGCGGAGGTGCGCCGTGACCTGATGGACAAGTGCCACCTGCACACCGTTCTGCGCCTGCCCACCGGTATCTTCTACGCCCAGGGCGTAAAGACCAACGTGCTGTTCTTCACCAAGGGAAGCGCGATAAATAAATATCAGGACACCGGCTGCACCGACAACATCTGGGTCTACGACCTGCGCACCAATATGCCGAGCTTCGGCAAGCGCACGCCGTTTGGCAAGCAGCACCTGACCCCGTTTGAGGCCGTGTATGGCGAAGACCCCAATGGCCGGAGCCCCCGCCAGGAAGGCGAGTGGTCATTCAACGCCGAAGAGATCGCCGTCGATGCTGAGGCCGCGGACGAAAACCAGGGTGTGAGCGATGACCGCCTCGCCAAATCCCGCTGGCGCTGTTTCAGCCGCGAGTGGATTCGCGATACCAAAGGCGACTCGCTGGATATCAGCTGGCTGAAGGACAAGGACAGTGTCGATGCCGCGGACCTGCCCGCACCCGAAGTGCTGGCCGGGGAGGCGATGAGTGAGCTGACAGCAGCTATTGGTGAGTTAGAAGCTCTGATCTCAGCCTTGGAGAATGAGGCATGACGGAGCCAAACAACATACCAATAGGCTGGGCACACTGCTCACTAGCCGATATCGTTACGCTGAATCCAAAGAATGAAGCAAACGCCGAGCAAGTGGCTGGATTCGTTCCCATGGCTTTGGCTCCTACTAGTTACCACGGTACTTTGAATTTTGAAGAAAAACTGTGGGGTGAAATTAAAAAGTCCTATACCAACTTTGCAAATGGGGATGTCATATTCGCCAAAGTGACCCCTTGTTTCGAGAACGGCAAAGCTTCTGTTGTTAGTGGTTTGCCTAATGGTATTGGAGCAGGCAGTTCAGAGTTTTATGTTCTCAGGCCTGTTAGTAAAAACATTTCATCAACACTGATTTTTGCGATCATTAAAAGTCAGCCTTTTATGCAGCAGGGCGCGCAGAACATGACCGGCGCTGTAGGCCTGCGCCGAGTTCCACGTGCTTATGTTGAAGCCTTTCCAATTGCGCTACCTCCTACTGCCGAACAAAAGGTCATCGCCGATAAGCTCGACACCCTGCTGGCGCAGGTGGACAACACCCAAACCCGCCTCGAGCGCATTCCCGAGATTCTCAAACGCTTTCGCCAATCCGTGCTGGCAGCGGCGGTGAGTGGGCGGTTGACGGAGGAGTGGAGAGGCTCAATCGAGAATCAATGCTTTGAATCTTTTGAAATACCAAAAAGCTGGACCGCCACTACTATTGGTGATGTTGCAGATGTGAAGGGCGGGAAACGTATCCCGAAAGGAGAAGAGCTTGTCTATGAGAACACCGGCTTTCCGTATATACGTGCTGGTCAACTTAAGGACGGTACCGTTATCAGTGGTGAGAATGGCAGAAATATCCAACTCTACATCACGGAATCTGTACAAAAGACGATAAGTCGGTACACAGTGAATCCTGGGGACGCTTACATCACAATTGTTGGTGCATCAATTGGTGACGCCGGTATTATTCCAGGCAGCCATGATGGTGCAAACCTCACCGAAAATGCCGCAAAAATAACGAATTTCAAAATTGATCTGAGTCCTAAATACTTAAGCGCGTGGTTAAGAAGCGAGTATCTTCAGCAATTAATTCGGCTAGAAACAAAATCCGCAGCCCAGGGCAAACTTGCATTGAGCCGTATTAAAACATTGCCATTTCCTCACCCCACAATAACAGAACAAACCGAAATCGTCCGCCGGGTCGATCAACTCTTCGCCTACGCCGACACCATCGAGCGCCAGGTCAATAGCGCCCTGGAACGCGTCAACCAGCTCACCCAGTCCATCCTCGCCAAAGCGTTTCGCGGCGAGCTGACTACACAGTGGCGGGAAGACAATCCGGAGCTGATCAGCGGTGAGAACAGCGCCGAGGCGCTGCTCGAGCGCATCAAAGCCGAGCGGGCAGCGAAAGCGCCTGTAAAACGCACAAGGAAGAAGGCGACGGCATGATCTCCTCCGTTTCATCAACGGCCGCCCAGGCCGAGCGCATTCTGTCGTTTTGGCACAAGGTCGAGTTTTTCGAATCTGCCGAGCTCAAGGATATCGATCACGGCAAGGGCGCCATTCACTACCGCAGTGGCGAGCTGCTGGAAACGCCGAACGGCCTGCCGTGGTTGAACCCAGAACGGGTTCGATGCGCCGGGAAAGACTATCGGCCTGAGAAAACCTACCGTTTCAAGCTCTACCTAGGCTTGTTCGCACGCAGTGAAATTTTCCGTGTCGCACGTGACGCGTATCCGGAAAAGACCGAGGCCTGGGTGGAGCGCAGCCGCGATGAGGGGCTGACCTGCTCGATGACAGTAGAGGTTGATGAAAACGGGGTCGTGGATCGCGGGAGTTTTGCCATTTCCACAGCGCCGTGGATGCTGGGTGCATTGCAGCAGGGGACGCTAGATGACGTCACGAGCAAGGCATTCAAGGAAGCAACGGACGTATTTCAGCAACGACTGGACACCATCCTGACGGTTGCAGATAACCTCAAGCGCGAACATGGGCTGCCACTCAGGCTTACGACCTTTGAGCTGATCGAAATGCTCAAGGCAATGCAGAGCTGGACAGCATTTTCTCCTCAGGACGAGGCGCCAGCACTGGTCGTCCAGCTGCTTAGGGGCAAGCCAGGCGCTAACGTTGAATCGGCAGCGGGCGCAGCGGGCAACCCTTATAGCGCGCAGGAGTGGTCAGCGGTGGGCGCGCTTCCCCCTCGCTTGGAATCCACGCATCAAGGCGCATCCGCAAGCCAGAAGACCGCTGCGCCATCAGACGAAGAGCCGCCTTCGATCAACGAGATTGCTATTCTCAACAGCTTCTTCATTCGCGACCTGGAAACGGTTATTGAGCAAGCCAAAACGAAAGGGTTGGCACCCGGCTCGCCGCTGGCGCGATATCTTCAGGGTGAGTGCGACCGCCACCCTGACCTGCTGAAGCCCGAAGGCCGCTCGCTGCTGATGCGCAACCTGGCGTTAAACCGCATGCCAGCGGGGCGCTGGCCAGGCGAAGATGAGCAATCGATGAGTCTGATGCAACAGTTTGCAATCAATACGCTTGATGAGACGCTGACGGAAACCGGGCTCTACTCAGTCAACGGCCCGCCCGGCACCGGCAAGACGACGATGCTGCGTGACCTGGTAGCGCGCAACGTGGTCAAGCGTGCCAAGGTGTTGGCTTCACTACCCTCACCTGGTGCGGCATTCGGCGAAGATGTGTACGCCAATATCGATGACCAGTTGAAACCCATCAAGACTCTTATTCCTGAGCTAACGGGGTTCGAGATGGTGGTCGCTTCCAGCAACAACGCAGCGGTCGAGAACGTTACACGGGAACTGCCGCAATCCAAGGCGTTGGGCGCGGCGTACCATGACCTTGCCTATCTGAAGCCGGTGGGTCAGAAGCTTGCGGCTCAACATGACAAGCGGGACGACGGAAAACTGCACGTCGATGCGCTTACGCCGGGTAAGGAGTGCTGGGGGCTGATTGCCACATCGCTGGGTAAGAAAGGCAACCGCACTACGTTTGGCGAACGGGCCTTCTTTAAGCCCATCAGCCAGTGCGAAGCACATGACGATGCCGAGCATTACTCAACGCTGGTTCCCGCACTCAAGACATTGGCGGAAGGCCGCGATGCGAAGCGGGACTTCCACTCGGCGCAGCGGGCTTTCAAGGAAGCCGAACGTCAGGTCGAAACGATTCAAAAGGAACTCAAGCGACTGCAGGATCTTCAACGCCTGGAAACCCAAACTGATGCAGTACGGCGCAAGGCTGAAGCCCATCAGGGGTTTGCTGCGCGTATCGCACTCTGGAAAAGCCAACGGCAGGCAACAAAAGTGCCTTTCTGGCCATTGGGGGCATACTTTAAGAACCGGGCGGTACTTCAGCAGATAAAACAGAGAGAACAGCGCGCCACCCAGCAGGCCGAAGTAAGCCAGCAACGCCTTGCCTCGATAGAGCGACGGCTGGAAACGGAGCGCTACGAATGCGCGCCGCTGAAGGAAAATTACGCTGATGTTCTGCTGCCCGACGAGGCACTGGACTTGGAAATGCCGGAGGTGCAGCGCACTTCCTTTGGCCATTGCCAAGCGCTGAACCAGGCCCGGGGACAGCTGACGGCACGCGCTTTCGAGCTGCATCAAGCGTGGCTTGTCGCTGCTTATACCGATAAGAACAATAAGCTTTGGCCAACGGTAGGCTCCCTGATGCCAGTGCTGAATGGCGGAGTGGATGATCGTGATGCCGCGAAGGCTCTCTGGCAGATGCTGTTCATGATCGTGCCGGTAGTGTCATCGACATTCGCATCGGTATCCAACCAGTTCCAGGCGCTGAATGAAGGCGAAATTGGCTGGCTGTTCGTGGACGAAGCGGGCCAGGCATCGCCGCAACAGGCCGTTGGGGCGCTCTGGCGTGCCAAACGCGCCGTGGTGGTGGGCGATCCGCTGCAGATCGAGCCGGTATTCACCGTACCTGCCGGCTTGGTCGAGGCCATGGCTAAAGGCGAGTTCGACCGCGACTGGTATAAATGGTCGCCTACCGTGTCATCCGTTCAGGTCGTCGCGGATCGCGCCAACCCTTACGGTACGAACGAGATATCCGATGAATTCTGGGTGGGTAGCCCGCTACGCGTTCACCGCCGCTGCGATGAACCGATGTTCAGCATTGCCAATCGCATTGCCTACAACGACAAAATGCTTCATGGGAATGAAAAATTATCGCCAGGCCCAGGCGATAGCCGCTGGTTCGACGTAGAAGGCAACGTTCAGGGCAAGCACTTTGTCCGCTCGCAGGCAGAGCAGGTGGTTCGCATGCTCAAACCGCATATCGCAAAAACCGGCAAACCGCCGAGCGTCTATGTGATTTCCCCCTTCAAGGCAGTGGCTAATGGTATCAGGCAGCACCTAGAAAAAGAGCTGCCCGCCGATGTTTTCGGCGGACGCGACAAACGGGGCGCTTGGCTGCGTGAACGGGTCGGGACGGTCCATACCTTCCAAGGCAAGGAAGAGGACAGCGTCATTTTTGTACTGGGCCTTTCAAAAGAGTCACCCGGCGCCGCCGAGTGGGCCTCCAGCAAGCCGAACCTCCTTAACGTTGCCCTGACACGGGCAAAAAAGCGCGTTTACGTAGTAGGCAGTACCGATATTTGGGCAGGCAAGAAGTACTTTTCCGATGCCAGAGAGCAGCTGCCTTCTCATGCCACTTCACGTCAGTCTAGATAAAGCCGCCCAACCAGCTCGGTGCGGTTGGTGGCGTTGAACTTGCGGTACAGGTTGTCGAGGTGAGTCTTGACCGTAGAGGGCGCGATGCCAAGCTCGCGAGCCATGGCCTTGTTGCTGAGCCCTTGACGCAACAGCGGCAGCAGCTGCGCCTCGCGCTCGGTTAACGCCACTTGAGCGTGCTCGGAAAGCGCCAGAGCGGGTTCAAAGGCGCTGGTCGAAACAGCCAGCTGGAGCATTTCCTGAAGCGACTGTAGCGTATCAAACTCCTGCGGGGTAAATCGTCCGTAGCGTGACTTGCGCAGCAGCGACATACCTATGACCGGGCGGCTCTGGATGTAAAACAGCACTTCGGTCACGTCCACAACGTCATGCTGACTCAGAAACGTCTGATAGCCCTCGTTGTGTTGTTTCGATTGCAGCGCCTGGGCGTCGCGCAGGGAAACAACCCCTCCTCCGATACGCTGGCAGTAACCGGGCTGGAGCGGGTCGGTCAGCGTGAACATCAAAATGGAGCGGGGCAAACCCTTCTCCTTGTTGGCGATGTTGGAGCCGTACCACTTCACCCCAGAGGTGCAGAAGCTGCCGCCCAGATAGGCCGGCATCGCCATCATGCGTCGATCCGCAGTGGGCTTTGGCATGGTGGGAAAGGGCGACTCTTCTGGGAACATGATCATCGCGCCGTGCGAGTCATTATTAGGCCCGGCCATGCGATAATCGCCAATGTGAAGCAGATGGAAGACCTCTTCCATGGTATCCACACAGGCGGCCATATCGGTGACGCCAGCGCGGATCATGTCCTGCTCGGAAAGATAGATAAAATCGATCTTGGTGTTGTTGTCCATTACGCGTCCCTCGGCGATGTCTTATGCGAATGCAGCAGCACTCATAGTGCTTATCGTCGAGTGAGGGCGTTAGCACATATCGGCAACTTGGTAGCGACTATCGACCAATGGCTAAAAGCTCGAATGACGTTCTTGGGTAGGGAGAATCAGTCAGACCGGTTTTTATTTTTTATAATCAATCGGTTGCTTTTTATTAAGAGAAAGGGCCACGTTGAGGAAAAAATGACAAATATAAGCCTTCATTATGAATAGCGTGTGACCATCACAGAGACTTGAGCACACTTCTTCGGATCACGCTGGCATCAAAGCCCCGTCCGCTAGCGGGTTAGAGCCAGCGCGGCTGCCAGAGATCGTCTATCAAGCAACACAGTATGGTCCGAATGAACACACGAGCGCTGTCGATACCTGGACGACAATCGACGCTACCTCGCTAGTACTCCACTGTGTCGCTCGGCTCATATCATTTACTCAATATTCTGAATCTGCTCGCGCATCTGCTCGATCAACACCTTCAACTCCACCGCACAGCGCGTCGTCTCAGCTACCACAGACTTGGACGAGAGCGTGTTGGCTTCGCGGTTAAGTTCCTGCATTAGGAAATCCAGGCGGCGGCCTTTGGGGCCTTTTTCAGCGAGCTGACGGCTGACTTCACCTACGTGGGTGGTTAGGCGGTCGAGCTCTTCATCTACATCGGCCTTTTGCGCGACTAGTACGAGCTCGGCTTCCAGGCGCTGGGGGTCGAGTTCGGTTTTGGCGATTTCCAGGCGTTCCAGCAGTTGGGCGCGCTGGCGTTCCAGAATCTGCGGCAGCAGGCTTTTAACCGTAGCGACCTGCTCATTTACCGCCATTAGCCGAGTGGCGATCATCTCGGCGAGTTTTTCGCCTTCCCGAGCGCGGGCGTCGATTAACTCATCCAGCGCTTGATCAAACAGCGCCTTGGCAACCGTTTTAATAGCGTCCTGGTCCAGATGCTGGGTTTCCATTACGCCCGGCTGATTTAGCAGTTCAAGCGCCGTCGGCGCCAGGGCGCTGGGCACCTGCTGCTGCACGGCATTGAGTGCCTCAACGATAGCGGCTAAGCGAGTGGAATTAACCGCCGGAGCCTGCACGGTTTCAGCGCTTTCAAAGCGTACGCTGCACTCTACTTTGCCTCGCGCCAGGCGGGTACGCAGAGTTTCGCGCAGCACAGGTTCTAGATCACGCAGGCTCTCGTGGAGGCGAAAGTGGGGCTCCAGATAGCGCTGGTTAACGGAGCGAATTTCGACTTGCAGCGTGCCCCAAGGGGCGGCCTCCTCGGTGCGGGCAAATGCGGTCATGCTGTGTACGCGGCTTGAAGTGGCCATGGGTTCATCCTGTTAATAACGCATTTATCTCAGTCTACCCGATAAGCGCGGGTTTGAACGTTAAGACGTGTACAATGGCGGCCTTTTCTTAACAACGCGCTTATTGTGAGGTGCTATGCGTCCTGATGTTGTTCGCCCCAGTGGCCGCGAAGCCAACCAGCTCCGTGAAATTCGCTTGACCCGCGATTACACCCGCCATGCAGAGGGTTCCGTGCTGGTCGAGTTTGGTGATACCAAGGTGCTGTGTAATGCCAGCGTCGAAGCGGGCGTGCCGCGCTGGCTGCGTGGCAAGAACCAGGGCTGGATCACTGCCGAGTACGGCATGCTGCCCCGCGCGACTCACTCACGCAGCGGCCGTGAAGCCACCCGTGGTAAACAGGGCGGGCGTACGCTGGAAATTCAGCGTTTGATTGGTCGTAGCCTGCGGGCAGCAGTCGACCTGAAGAAGCTGGGCGAGTTCACCATCACTGTGGATTGCGATGTGATCCAGGCCGATGGCGGCACGCGCACCGCGTCGATTACCGGCGGCTGTGTGGCGTTGATGGATGCGATTCGCTATCTGCAGCGTGAGAAGAAGATCAAGAGCGACCCTTTCAAGCAGTTGGTCAGCGCGGTTTCGGTGGGTATCTATAAAGGCGTGCCGGTGCTGGATCTGGACTACCCGGAAGACAGCAAGGCCGATACCGACCTGAACGTGGTGATGACCGAAAACGGTGAGCTGATCGAGGTGCAGGGTACGGCTGAGGCGGGCGCGTTTAGCCGTGTCGAGCTTAACGCCATGCTGGATCTTGCCGAAAAGGCAGGCTCTGAGCTACTTGAGCATCAGCGCGAAGCGCTGGGCATTCGCGGCTAGAGAAGTGTAAATATCGTTAACTCAATGAGCCGACCTCTGGGTCGGCTCATTGATAACGACGACGCGGGAAAGATGCTTAAAGGGCGAGATCGTACTCGACAATTAGCGGGGCGTACTCGGAGAAAGTCGCCTCTTTATCGATCCATGCGTCGACCACGTGACGACGGAAGTTGGGGCCGACTAACTGATAGTCGATCCGCCAGCCTTCCTGACGGCTACGCGGTACATCTTGGTCGAGCTTCGGCCACCAGGTGTACTCACCTGCATCGCGATTGATTTCGCGGAAGGTGTCGATAAACCCTGTTGGGCCGAGCACCTGATCCATCCAGGCGCGTTCTTCCGGGCGAAAACCAGACGTCAGCTGGTTATCAGACCAGTTGGCCAGATCAACCGTTTTATGGGCAATGTTCCAGGTACCGCAGATGATGTACTCGCGCCGTTTGCGCGACATCTTCGTCAGGTATTCCTGGTACTGATCCATAAACGCCTGTTTGGCTTTCTGATCGCTTCCGTCAGGCATGAGGAAGGTAGCGATACTGAAGCGGTCATAATCCGCCTGCAGAAAGCGCCCTTCGTGATCACACTGTGGAAAGCCCAGACCATACATGATCGCCTTGGGAATTTTACGGCAGTAAAGCCCAACACCGGAAAAACCATCCTCTTCCGCATCCAGGAAATAGCCTTCATAGCCTTCCGGATAAAGAATATGATCATCCAATTCAAAACTTTTTGCCTTGATGTTCTGCACGCAAACCACATCGGCATCCTGCTGAGCCAGCCAGTCCAGGAAGCCACGGTCGACGGCATCACGTATACCATTAACATTGATGCTGGCAATTTTCATAAATCGTCCCTTTTGCGTCGCTGCTGTATGATACCCGACGTTTAGACGTTTGGGTAAATAGACAAACCAATTCTTGCTATTTACCTGTGTTTTATTGTTGCCTTCGTGCCGACTTACCCCTACTGCCTTATGAGGAACGCCGTGGCTACCACTTTACAAACCTACCAGCGCGAATTCATTGCTTTTGCCATTGAGCAGGGCGTTCTTAAGTTTGGTGAATTTACGCTGAAATCAGGACGAGTGAGTCCTTACTTTTTCAACGCAGGCTTATTCCAGACAGGCCGTGCGCTTGCCAAGCTAGGCCGTTTTTATGCCCAGGCCATTGTGGACAGCGGTTTGCAAGCCGACGTGCTGTTTGGCCCTGCCTACAAAGGCATTCCGTTGGCGGCGGTCACCGCGGCAGCGCTTGCCGACCACCACGATCTGGATATGCCCTACGCCTTCAATCGCAAGGAAGCCAAAACCCACGGCGAAGGCGGCAATATCGTAGGTGCGCCGCTTGCCGGCGATATTTTGATCATTGACGATGTAATTACCGCAGGCACTGCGATCCGCGAGGTCATGGGTCTGATTGAGCAAAGTGGCGCCCGCGCCGGCGGTGTAATGATTGCCCTTGATCGCCAGGAACGTGGTCAGGGCGAACAGAGCGCTATTCAGGAAGTTCAGGCCGAGTACGGCATGCCGGTGGTGAGCATTGTAACCCTTGAGCAAGTGCTCACTTACCTTGAAGAGCATGCCGGTGGCGAAATGCTCGCCTATGCGGAAGCCGTGCGCGCCTACCGCGACCGTTACGGCATTTCTGCCTAGTATTTGCCATTTAGCTAGGTGGCAAGTGCGCCAGCAAAACCTTGCTGGCGCCACGCCTCATAGCTCACAATAGCCACCGCGTTGGAAAGATTGAGGCTGCGGTTATTGGGCTGCATGGGAATACGCAGCTTTTGGGCGTCTGGCAGCGCTTGATGCACCTCAGCAGAAAGCCCGGCGGTTTCAGAGCCAAACAGCAGCACATCTCCCGGTGCAAAATCAGCCTCGCTGTGGGGCCGCGTGCCTTTGGTGGTAATTGCCCAGATTCGCCGTCCCGGCATGGCTTTTTGAAACGCGGCAAAATCAGCATGACGAGTCACATTGGCCAGGTCACGATAGTCGAGCCCGGCACGGCGC
Organism: Halomonas sp. AOP7-B1-5; assembly: GCF_052353045.1. Lineage (NCBI taxonomy): Bacteria > Pseudomonadati > Pseudomonadota > Gammaproteobacteria > Oceanospirillales > Halomonadaceae > Halomonas > Halomonas sp. AOP7-B1-5. The sequence goes on from NZ_JBQTDC010000006.1 coordinate 39,710, forward strand.
AGCTTTTTTTCTTCAAGATCAAAGCCGAGCGGCTCAATTAAGTGCAAACGACAGCCATTATTGGCGACCAAGCGCATGATGTTACCCGTATTGGGCGCCATGCGTGGTTCAAACAGCGCTACTTCAAACATCACCACCTGCCTATCCATGTTGTGCGCGTAGAAACGGCTGATTGTAGATGAAAAACCGCAAAGGATAACGTGCCTAATGACGCCATCGACCCCACAAAGCATTTTGACCCGCATCAAGGGCCTTAATCCGCGCCAGCAGGAAGCCGTGCGCTACATTGATGGCCCGTGCTTGGTGCTGGCAGGGGCGGGTTCCGGTAAAACCAGCGTTATCACGACTAAAATTGCCTATTTGGTTCAAGAATGCGGGATGAGCGCGCGCCGAATCGCCGCGGTCACGTTCACCAATAAAGCCGCTCGCGAAATGAAAGAGCGTGTCGGGCAGATGCTCAAGGGCAAAGAGGGCCATGGCCTGACGGTGTCGACCTTTCATACCTTGGGACTCAATATTATTCGCGGCGAGCTAAAAACCCTGGGCTATAAGCCGGGCTTTTCGCTGTTCGACCCGGAAGATGCCAAGGCGCTGCTGCGCGATCTGATGAACAAGGATGCTCAGGTCGACGCCGAGCAGATCAACACCGTGCAGAGCAAGATTTCCACCTGGAAAAACGATCTGGTGCTGCCGGGTGACGCGCTTTCCTTTGCCGCCGATGACGACGAACACTTCGCCGCGCGAGTGTACGAGGCCTATAACCGCCACCTGAAAGCCTACAACGCGGTGGATTTCGATGATCTGATCCTGCTGCCCGTCGTGCTGTTGAAAAACGATGCTGAGGCTCTGGAGCGCTGGCGGCGCAAGATCCACTACATGCTGGTGGATGAGTATCAGGACACCAACGTCTCCCAGTATCTGCTGGTAAAGCTTCTGATGGCCGAACGCTCGACCTTTACCGTGGTGGGCGATGACGACCAGTCGATCTACGCCTGGCGCGGTGCGCGGCCGGAAAACCTGGTGACGCTGGGCGAAGATTTTCCGCGGCTCAAGGTGATCAAGCTGGAGCAGAACTACCGCTCGACAGCCACCATCCTGCGCGCTGCCAACACGCTAATTGCCAATAACCCCCACGTCTACGACAAGACCCTGTGGTCGGATATGGGTGACGGTGCGCCGATCCGCGTGATCGTGAATCGTCATGAAGAGGCGGAGTCCGAGCGGGTGGCCAGCGAAATGCTCACCCGACGGATCAAGGAGAAGGCCGAGTGGCGGGATTTTGCGGTACTTTATCGGGGTAACTTCCAGGCCAGGCTCCTGGAACTCAAGCTGCAGCACTACCAGATTCCCTACAAGCTCTCCGGCGGCACGTCGTTTTTCTCGCGTAACGAGATCAAGGACGCCATGGCCTACCTGCGTCTGCTGATCAATCCGGCGGATGACAACGCCTTCCTACGTATCGTTAACGTGCCGCGCCGTGAAGTCGGGCCCGGCACGGTTGAGAAGCTTGCCAACTACGCCACCGAGCGCTCGATTTCGCTGTTTGCCGCCTGCCATGAGTTGGGCCTGGAGCAAGTGTTGCCCACCCGCGCGGTGGAGCGGCTTTCGCGCTTTACCCACTTTATCGACGGCGTGCGCAAGCGCATGGACCAGGGCGATGCGATCGCCGCCATCCGCGACATGCTGCGCGATATGGATTACGAGGCGTGGCTCTACCAGAACGCCAGTGCGCCGACGATCGCCGAGCGGCGCATGGCCAACGTATGGATTCTGATTGATCAGTTAGAAAAGTCGCTTAACCGCGACCCGGAAGAGGATACTGCCTCCGAGGCTACCGAAACCGATAGCGTAGAGGCCGCTATTTCCCGGCTGGTACTGCGCGATATTCTGGAGCAGCAGGCCGAAGAGGATGATTCTGACCGTGTGCAGCTCCTTACCATGCACGCATCAAAAGGGCTTGAGTTTCCTCACGTATATCTGATGGGCTGGGAAGAAGACTTGCTGCCCCACCGCAACGCGATCGAAATGGGCACGGTAGAAGAAGAGCGCCGCCTGGCCTATGTGGGTATTACCCGCGCGCGGCGCACGTTAACGCTTACGCTTGCCCGCCAGCGCAAAGCCTATGGCGAGCTGATGGACTGTCAGCCCAGCCGCTTTTTAGAGGAACTCCCCCCGGAAGATCTGGAATGGGAAGGTCGCGCCGACAAGGAAGATCCGGATAAAAAACAAGAGCGCGGCAAAGATGCAATTGCCGGGCTGCGCTCTTTATTGGGCTGAGGGTGATTAAGCTTAACGTTATTAGGCTGAAGACGCGCACTAAGCAGCAGTCTTTCTAACCACACATAAATTATCCACAGGCATGCTTATTAAACTGCCTGTGGGTAACTTATTCGACCTCGCTGATCATATAGTCGACGATTGCTTTAATTTCGTCGTCACTAAAGTTAAACCGGCCCCCTTTGGGCGGCATGGCACCAAGGCCGTTAATCGCACTGGCGTACAGCTCGTCAGTTCCTTTGGCGAGCCGCGCAGGCCAGGCGGCGCTGTCGCCCGTGGCCGGGGCGCCCGCAATGCCCGCCGCATGACAGGCACCGCAGCTCGCCTGGGCATAAAGTGCTTCGCCGTCGTGCTCGGGCACCTCGGCGACACTGGGCTCTTCAACCATAGTTTGGGAATCATCCACCGCGGCCAAGGGTTCCTCAGCAGACGTGCACGTCTGCCCTTCCAGACACAGCTGCCCCACGGGTGCCAGCCGTTTAGCCAACGCTTCGCGTTCGACTGCCGCCTCGTCATTAGCCATCGTGCTGGCTGGCAACAACGCCAAAGCCGTAATAACGCATGCAATGTATTTAAAATTCACCTAGCCCCCTTTAGCCTACCCACGGCTTGCCTTGTGAGTCGCCATATCCGTAACGTCTTTAATCGCTACCGATAACAGCCCATCCACTAAAGAAATAGTATGCCTTGTTTCTAGTGGACATGGCGCCAGTTGTTAACGTCAGGTGACTAAGCGAGCGATAGAAGTAGCATTTACAATTGTACAAGCCAAAAAGCTCATGCGAAACATGAGCTTTGCGGAGACTTATTTAGAAAATAAGCTTAAAAACGCCCGTTAAGGTAAGTAGACCGACCGCAAAAATAAAGATGATAATCCACAGTAGAATTTTCATTTTTTCCTCCATGATTGAAAAAGTATTCCTGAGTGCAGCGCCTCCAGTATAGAAGAAAAATCAAACCGTTGGCGAACATTGCCAACGGCTTACTTAAATTTATGCGCCTCATCAAACATTTAAGGTTTTTGGCTGCTCATTGTTACAAATATAGTCTGGCAACGGCTCTTAAGGACTCGTTCTGAAGAGCTTGCCCTTAAGGGCTAAACGGCGCTTTCCAGGCAAGCAGCCGCTGTTCAGCATAGTGGGCAAGCCCTGCCCGCTGGTAAAGGCGCAGGGCGGGCGTATTGAGGCCATCAACCGTTAGCATCATCTCGGTCGCGCCTTGTTGTGCTGCCAGCCGAAAGGCCGCCTGTAACACTTCTCGTCCGATGCCTTTGCCTCTCCACTCAGGCACAACGCCCATTAATAAAAGCTCCCAGCAGCGGTCTTTAAGGGGTGAGAGCAGTAGTACGCCCACCGATTGACCCGCCACGTGAACGCTATACCAGTGATGGGGTGCTTGAGGCGCCTTTTGATAAAAACCGGCCAATAGGGCTTCAGAAGACAACGCTTCGCGTAAGTCTGGGCAATCTAGTGACTCCTGGCTAACGTCATCGATTAACGCCTTTTGCGCCGATTCGTCCAGCTCTGTAAACGCCTGTAGCTGAATGGCCGCTGGCTTATTGGCGGATGAGGCTAGTGGGGAGGTTATACTGCCTGACAGGTAATGCAGCTCAGCCAGGCGCGTCATGCTGTGGGCGAGAAGCGTTGCTTCCCAGGCATAATGGCTAGGCGGTAACACCGTATGGCAAAACGTTATCCCCTGCTCGGTTACCCAGCGATAAGCGGCACGTAACAGCGCTTGTGCAACGTGGCCTTGCTGGCGGGGAAGCCATAGCTGCGCCGTGGTATTGCCAAGCAGCTGTACCCAGATAGCGCCATCAATACGACCATGTTGCTGAGAGACCCACAGCCCCTCCCAGGCATCGGCTTGCTTGGCCGACTGTAAGGCGGTTTGCAGCATTGGCTGTAGCGCCGGTTCATGGACGGCCGCCAAGTGCAGCAACGCTTCCCGGCGATGCGTTGAAGGGCAGACAGCCATAGAAGTGCTGCTGGCAGTCGGTGTTATCATTAATTAAAGCGCCATTGGATTGCTTGCGTTGACGTTAATCCTGACTGACTCCCCCTAACGATGCTACCTTTTGTTATTTCTTAACCAGGGCCGTTACAGGAGTAGCTGACACCATGCGCATATTGCTGGTTGAAGATGATGCCAGCTTGTCTTCGGGCATTCGCTTGGCGCTCAAGCCGGAGCACTATACGGTCGATCAATTGGATAATGGCAATAGTGCACTTATAGCACTTAAAGAGTCCGAGCCGTTTGATGCCGTGATACTCGATTTAGGCTTGCCGGGCCTGGATGGCTTGCAAATTATCAAGGCCGTGCGCCGCCACGGCAGCCAGATCCCTATTTTGGTGCTGACCGCTCGCGACGGTATTAACGACCGTATTGCCGGACTTGATGCCGGGGCCGACGACTATCTGGTCAAGCCCTTTGAAGTCGAAGAGCTAAAGGCGCGCCTTCGCGCCCTGCTACGCCGCAGTCAAGGGCAGTTGGATAGCCACCTGGAGTGCCGAGGCATTCGGCTGGATCCTTTAACACTGAGCGTCAGCTATCAGGGCAAAACGATTGTCCTTTCGCGGCGTGAATTTACCCTGCTGCAAGAGTTTATGGGCCACCCTGACCGGGTGTTTACCCGAGATACGCTGACCAGCCTGATTTATGGCTGGGATGAGGATGTGGAAAGCAACGCCATTGAGGTTCATATCCATCATTTGCGGCGCAAGCTGTTCCCCGAAGTGATCCGCACGCTACGCGGGATTGGTTATGTGATGGATAAAACACCGCACGGAGGCGATCGGTGAACTCTATTCGTCGGCGCACGCTAGGCCTTACGCTGCTGCTGTTTCTGCTCAGTATTATGGTGATCAGCCTGGTCAGCTATCGCTACGCCACCCATGAAATCCAGCAGCTACACGATGCCAGCCTCGCCCGGCACGCCAACCTTTTAGGCGAGCTTATGCAGGCGCCGATTCCACCCGCCTACCAGCAGGCGCTACTGCAAAGTGTGGAAAATACCTTACAGACCGAACCACGCACCCCTGACGCGCTCGTGTTTCAGCTTTGGGAGGGAGACACGCTGCTGCTTCGCTCAGCCGATGCGCCGCTAGTGCCCCTTGCCGCCGCCCAGAAAGGCTATTCCAGGCAGCAATACCATGAACAAACCTGGCAAACCTATACGCTACCGCTTGGCGAGAGCACGCGGCGGGTGATTGTTGCCGAGCGGGATGACGTACGTTTGAGCCTGGTCAGGCGGGTAGCGCTGCGCACCTTGCTGCCTGAATTTATCGGTTTGATCGTTCTGGCCACGCTGCTGTGGTGGAGTATCGGCTGGGGGCTTTCACCGCTATCACGTATGGCGGAACAGATTCGCAATCGGGATCCGCATAACCTTCAGCCGCTTAAACTCTCGCCACTACCTTATGAGCTGGCCACTATTTCCGGCGCGCTTAACCGTCTATTGATGCGGATTCAACGCTTGCGTGAGCGTGAAAAGCGCTTTATTGCCGATGCCGCGCACGAGCTTCGCACCCCGCTTGCCGTACTTGATCTACATGCTCAAAACGCGTTAACCGCTGAAAGCCCGCAGGATCGTGAGGAATCGCTGGTTTACTTGCGCCAGGGGGTCGCCCGGGCGACGCACTTGGTCAGCCAACTCCTCACCCTGGCACGCCTTGACCCCGATGAGGAAAGCCCACCTTTACGCTCGGTGGACGCATTATTTGAGGTTCGCGACGCGCTTGCCAAACTGCTTCCCCTGGCTCGGCAACAGCAACAGACGCTGCAGCTAGAAGCCGATGAAACGGCTCAGTGGGCATTGGACGAGGTGCCCGGCGCGCTGGGGACGTTAATCCAGAATCTGGTAGGTAATGCCATACAGCACTCACCGCCCAAGGGTGCGATACAGGTATATCTTAACGCTGCCGAGGAGAGCATCACGTTGATCGTCGATGACCAGGGGCCAGGGATTCCGCCAAGCGAGCGTAAGGCGGTAACAGAGCGTTTTCATCGCGCAGGCCCTGGTGCAGGCTCAGGGCTGGGCCTATCCATCGTTGAACGGGTCGTCGCCCAACATGATGGCACGCTGGCATTCGAAGATGCGCCAAGTGGGGGGTTACGCGTTAACGTAACGCTTAAACGTTACGGGCCTTCAGAATAGTTTTCATGCCTTAAGGTTCTGATAAGAATTAGCTGTGACTCTGAAGGTACTAGGCCAATGGTTAGAAAGCTATTGGCCACTTATAACGGGAGTACCCTGATGAACCAAGTGGCTTTTTCACCTAAATCATTAATTCAATTCAGCTCAACACCGCGCCTGACATCTCCGAGCGCCAAGCGTTTAACGACTGAAAGCTCAGCCATAGAAGTTCTTACCGACTTTCAAAGCCTGAAGCCACAATCGGTAGTGGCAGATACCCCGATCGATGAAGCGCATCTCAAAATGCGCTACAGCGGTGTGCGTCTTTTATTCGTCACCGATAAAAAAGACCACTGCATTGGTATTCTGACCTCTAAAGAAGTGATCGGCACACGGCGTATTAACCTGGCCATGCAGCAGCGCAACCTTGATCGTAACGAGATTACTGCTGACATGATCATGACGCCCTGGAACAAACTTAGCGCCATGACATATGAGCAGCTTTCCGCGCTGACAATTGAAGACCTTGTGCTCATCATGGAAGGCGTCACCGAACAGCACCTACTGATTACCCAGCACGATGCTCAGCATGAACTGACCATCCGTGGCTTAATCTCAGCAACCGATATTCAAAATGCAGTCGGCAAGGAAGTAAACACCGTGGTTCCCATGGCACGCAGTTTTGCAGATATCTGCCAGGTTATTACCGGCCACGACCTGTAAGTCTGAGTTTGTCGTTTAGTGAAACGCTTTTAAGGTTGGTCTGTCAGCTAGCTTTTTAGATGCTTTGTTATTAAAACGCCCCTTACCGTTACCGGTAAGGGGCGTTTTTAATGCCGTACCAATTGATCACTTAGAAAAGCGACGCGTTAATCCATAGGTGTGTCGCGATACTCGCCGCGTAGCCCAGCAAAATAGCCGGCACCCAGCGCAGGTGAACCGCAAACGTATAGATACCGCGCGCCTGCCCCATCAGGGCCACGCCTGCCGCTGACCCCATGGAGAGCAGACTGCCCCCTACGCCAGCGGTTAAGGTAATCAGCAGCCAGTTGCCTTCCGACATATCCGGCGCCATAGAGAGCACCGCAAACATGACCGGGATGTTATCGACTACTGCGGAGATAAGCCCTAGCACCACGTTAGCCCATACCGGGTTCCAGCCGCCGTAAAGGGTTTCAGACAGCAGAGCTAAGTAACCCATAAAGCCAAGACCTCCCACGCTAAGCACAACCCCGTAGAAAAACAGCAGGGTGTCCCACTCTGAACGGGCAATACGGCTAAAGATATCAAACGGTACCACGCTACCTAGCTGCTCAAGTTTCTTCCAGTCGCCACGGCGCGAATAGCGCTCCCGCTTGCGCTCCAGCGAACGTGGCAGGCTGCGGCGCAGATAGTAGCCAAAGAACTGAAGTAATCCCAAACCAAACATCATGCCCATGGCCGGCGGCAGATGCAGAACCGAGTGGCAGAGTACCGAAATGGCAACGGTAATTAAAAACAGCACGATAATCCGCCGCGCGCCCCGCTTGAGCCAAACGGTTTCAGTAAGTGCTGCCGGTTGGCGATTAACGATGAAGAAATTCATGATCACCGCGGGCACTATGAAGTTAACGATTGCGGGCAACAGTAGTGCAAAGAAACCGCCAAACGGCACTTGTCCGGCCTGCCAAACCATCAGCGTGGTGATATCCCCAAATGGACTAAACGCACCGCCTGCGTTGGAGGCCACCACCACGTTGACGCAGCATAAGCCGATAAACTTTTTATCGCCTTCCGCTACCTTGAGCACCACCGCACACATCAACATGGCCGTGGTCATGTTGTTGGCAATGGCTGAAATACCAAACGCAAGAAAACCAGTTATCCAGAACAGGCTGCGATAGCTAAACCCCTTGCGCACAAGCCAGGCACGCAGCGCATCAAAGGTACGTCGCTCTTCCATGGCGTTGATGTAGGTCATGGCGACCAGCAAGAACAGCAGCAGTTCGGTGTATTCCAGCAACGTTTCACGAAACGCGGTTTCGGCCTCTTCCGGCATTCCCGCCTGCACATACACCCACGCCACAATGGCCCAAATAAGACCGGCCGCGACCAGCACAGGCTTTGATTTGCGCATGTGAAGGATTTCTTCCGACATTACCAGTGCATAGGCAAGTACGAAGATAACAACACAGGTAATACCAGCAACGGAGAGAGTTAAATCAAGCGGACCAGCAGCAGCGTAAGACAAGGAAGGGAAGACAACAGCGCAGAGAGCAATCAACAGCCAAGCGACCCGGCGGGCTGAGAGCCGGGGAGCAAGGGCGTTTGGTGGTTTCATGACAGCGGGATCCTGGCAGATTGAGGAAAGAGAACGCTACGATGATAAGCACACTAACTAAGTGCTGCAACGCAGCTAAGGCGCATAGGGCGCGGCTAATTGCCACACCCAACGCAGCGCAATTTTAGCATACCGCCTTAACTTTTATTACTGCGTGATTACTCGACCGTAACACTTTTTGCCAAGTTGCGTGGTTGATCCACATCGGTACCTTTGAGTACCGCTACGTGGTAACTCAAAAGCTGCAGGGGAAGGGTGTACAGCAGTGGTGCTAATGCTTCATGAACATGCGGCAATTCAATCACTTGAATATTGTCTTGCGGTTTAATACCGACGTTTTCATCCGCAAATACAAATAGCTGGCCGCCGCGGGCACGGACTTCCTGCAGGTTGGATTTTAGCTTTTCCAGCAGGTCATCATTAGGGGCGACCGAAATCACCGGCATCTCGCTATCCACCAGCGCCAGCGGCCCATGCTTTAACTCGCCTGCCGGGTAGGCTTCAGCATGGATATAAGAAATTTCCTTCAGCTTAAGCGCACCTTCCAGCGCAATCGGATAATGGGCACCGCGGCCCAAAAACAGCGCATGGTGCTTTTCAGCGAAGGCTTGGGAAAGCTTTTCTATCTGGCCATCTAGCGCCAGTACCTGCTCACAGACGCTGGAAAGCGTGTGTAGCGCTTCCACAATACCCACGTGCTCTTCCTGGCCTTTGGCCTTGCTGACCGATAGTGTCAGCAGCATGAGCGCGACCAGCTGGGTAGTGAAGGCCTTGGTCGAAGCAACACCGATTTCGGGGCCTGCACGGGTCATCAACGTCATGTCGGACTCGCGCACTAAAGAGCTTCCCGGCACGTTGCAGATTGCCAGTGTGCCTACGTAGCCCAAGGTTTTGGCAAACCGAAGGGCCGCCAGCGTATCGGCCGTTTCACCAGATTGGGAAAGCGTCACAAACAGGCTGCCTTCCGCTACGACCGGATGGCGATAACGGTATTCTGATGCCACTTCAACCTGTACCGGTACGCAGGCATAACGTTCAAGCCAGTAGCGTGCCACCATGGCCGCATGATAGCTGGTGCCACAGGCGATGATATGTATTTGGCGCGTTTTCTGGAACAGCACCTGGGCATCTGGGCCAAAGCTCTCTATCAGTACGCTGTTGCCGCTCAGACGACCTTCCAGAACGGCTTGAATGACCGTGGGCTGCTCATAGATTTCTTTGAGCATATAGTGGCGATAGTCGCCTTTACTGGCAGCCCCATCGCCATGCTCGAAGATGTGTACGGGCCGGGTTACCGAATGGCCGTCACGATCCACGATGCGAATAACGCCTTTCTCGCGCAGTTCGACCAGGTCGCCCTCTTCCAGATAGATAAACCGATCGGTAACCTGCAGCAACGCAAGCGGGTCTGAGGCTAAAAATGCCTCATCGATCCCCACGCCCACCACCAGAGGACTGCCCTGACGAGCTCCCACCACCACGCCCGGTTCCTTGTTACTCATAACGCCTAAGGCATAGGCGCCGCCCAGACCATTGACAATTTCCTGGGTGGCATCGAACAGGCTAAAACCACTTTGCAGCTTGTCAGAAAGTAAGTGAGCAATTACTTCAGTATCGGTTTCTGAGCTAAACGTGTAGCCGCTGGCTTGCAGAGTCTCTTTAATATATTCGTAGTTTTCAATAATGCCGTTATGTACGACGGCCACCTGCTGGCCACTGTGGTGTGGATGGGCATTGGCTTCTGAGGGCTTACCGTGGGTTGCCCAGCGCGTATGTGCAATGCCCGAGGTGCCCGGCAGTGTCTGTTGTTGCAGCGCTTGCTCAAGCGCTGCAACCTTGCCTAGCGCACGATGGCGCGTGAGTTCATTCTTAGCGTCTAACACCGTCATGCCAGATGAGTCGTAGCCTCGATACTCGAGGCGTTTAAGCCCTTCTAACAGTATTTCTTGCACGTTACGTTGCGCAACCGCCGCGACGATGCCACACATAAGCAGTTCTCCTAGGACGTATTAACCAGCGATTGTTGGACGAATACCTTACTTGGCAGTCTTGACGGGCCGCGGCCAATCGGCTTTTTCCAGCTGCTTACTACGCGTCACCGCAAGGGCATGTTCACTGACATCTTTGGCAATGGTCGACCCTGCGCCCACCGTCGCTCCGCGGCCAATCGTGACCGGTGCCACCAACGCGCTATTAGAGCCAACAAAAACGTGGTCGCCTATCTCGGTATGGTGCTTATTGGCGCCGTCGTAGTTACAGGTAATCGTACCCGCGCCAACATTAACGTTGCGCCCCAGGCGCGCATCACCCACGTAGCTTAAGTGGTTTATCTTGCTGCCTTCGCCAACGTCAGCATTTTTGGTTTCCACAAAATTACCCACCTTGGCATTGACCGCCAGGCGTGTACCGGGGCGTAGCCGCGCGTAGGGGCCAATCTGGTTATGTCCGGCAGCTACCGTATGATCAATCACGCTATGGCTATCAACGGTGCTTGCGGCGCCGATAGTGCTGTTTTTAATGACGCAGTAAGGGCCCACGCGTACGCCTTCACCCAGCTCTACCTTGCCTTCAAAAATACAGCCCACATCGATAAATACGTCGTGACCGCAGGTTAAGCTACCGCGTACATCCAGCCTAGCCGGGTCCGCTAGCGCTACGCCCTGCTCCATTAGCTGGTTAGCCAGATGCGTTTGATAGGCACGCTCCAGCCGCGCCATTTGCGCGCGATTATTCACACCCTCGACTTCAACGGCGCGGCCAGGCTGCTCGGTGCATACCTTGATACCTTCTGCCGCAGCCATCGCGATAACATCGGTCAGATAGTACTCGCCCTGTGCATTATCAGCGGAGAGCTTGGGTAGCCAGCGTTTTAGTTGGTCACTGGTCATCGCCATAATGCCGGTGTTGCATTCGGAAATAGCGCGCTCGGCGTCACTGGCATCTTTTTGCTCAACGATAGCCACCGCTTCGCCTGCGTCATTACGCACGATACGGCCATAGCCTGTTGGGTCATCTAAGGTGACGGTTAAAAGCCCCATATGCTGCTCATCGACATGGGCTAAAAGCGCTGACAGCGTTTCGCGCTGGATGAGCGGCACATCACCATAAAGAATCAAAACGGTTCCGCTGCCAAGCTGGCTTAAGGCCTGGGCAGCCGCGTGCCCTGTGCCCTTCTGCTCTTCCTGTACCGCAAACGTGACGTTCTCGTCCGCCAATGCCTGACGCAGCTGATCCGCGCCATGGCCGATGACCACGTGAGTACGCTCTGGGCGCAAGCCAGCAGCCGTCTCCAGTACGTGCGCCACCATGGGCTTGCCCGCCAGGGTGTGGAGCACCTTGGGCATTTGTGAACGCATTCGCGTGCCTTTACCCGCCGCGAGAATCACAACATCGAGTTCTTTTTGCATCCTAGTTACCTTGTTCTAGCTTCTCGTTAGGGGCCGTCCATTGCTCGATGCCTAGCTCATCGACCAGCGCTTCACCGAAATAATCTACAAAGGCAGGGCTTACGATACTCTGCCAATGATCACCCTCGCGTATCAACATCAAAACACTAAGATTATTGGCTAATGCCATTTCCATACCGGCCTCACTACCCACGACTAGTAATGCCGTCGCCCAGGCATCGGCCCAGGCGTTGGAGGGGTGAAAAACCGATACCGATGCCAGGTTATGTGTGACCGGCTGACCGGTGCGCGGGTCAATGGTATGGGCAAAGCGCCTGCCGTCCACCTCAAAATAATTGCGGTAATCACCTGAGGTCGCAACGGACATATCATGCAACGGTAAAATATGCTGTGCCTGAGGCGCGCCATCTTGTGGGGTTTCAATACCCACTCGCCAGGGCGTTTCATTATCATCGCGGTAGCCATGTGCCAGCATATCCCCGCCCAGGTTGATTAAATAGCCCTCTATGCCCTGCTGGTCTAGATACGCCGCTACGCGATCGGTGCCATGACCTTTGGCGACACCGGAGAGATCTACATAGACATCGCGCTCACGGCGCGCCTGCATAGCCTGGGTATCCACCTGTACAGCATCAAAGCCGACTTGGGCCAAGCGCTGGGCGAGCATTTGCTCGGAAGGAATCTCTTTAGGGCGCGCTTCAGGGCCAAAGCTCCATAGGTTGACCAGATTACCGATAGTGATATCAAACGCACCGCTGCTGGCTTCCGCGATTGAGCGGCTAATCGCCAGCACTTCAATAAGCGCATTGGAAAGCGGCTGCCACTCGTTGAGCGGTGCTTGGTTAAATACGCTTAGCTCAGAGTCATCACGATAGGTCGACATGGCCGCATCGACGCTTTCAAGCTCCGCCAGGAAACCGGTTTCCAGCTTCTCAGCCTCTCCTTGCGTGAGAGGGTCGCTAATGGATACCTGGTAGAAGGTACCAAATATGCCACCTTCCAAACGTACTGGCGATTCAAGCGGGCGATCCTTTTCTGAACAGCCGACCAAGAGCAAAAGCACCATTACCAGCGCTGCTTTTTCTATTAACCGTGTCGATCCAGGGAGTAATGACATCATGAGATTGCTCTAAAAGTGGAAGAACCAGATAAGCCACGCACCGAACAGTACGCGATAAACGACAAAGGGCTGCATGCCTATTTTTTTAATTACCACCAGAAAAAAATGGATACACAAATAAGCGATCACACCCGATAGCAGCGTGCCAGCCGCCAGGGACAACCAGTCGATAGCCTGAGGCTGGCGTAACAGCTTGATGGCCTCAAGCCCACCGGCCAGTAAGATAACGGGTATAGAGAGTAAAAAGGAGAAACGGGCAGCGCCTTCACGGCTCATCCCCACCATCAGTGCCGCTGTCATGCTGATGCCTGAACGTGAAGTTCCGGGAATCAGAGCCAGTGCCTGGGAGAAGCCAATAATCAGCACTTCTTTCCAGCCCATCTGATATTCACTTTTGGTGCCGCGTTTAAAATAGTCGGCATAACCCAGCAATAACCCGAATCCTATAAGGCTGATACCAATAATCAGCGTAGAGCGCATATAGATTGAGATAATGTCCTGGAGCAAGAAACCAATAATACAGACGGGCAAGGTAGCAACGACGATCCAGAGGCCTAGCCGAGCATCCTCGTTAATGGCACCGCCTTTGACGACCGCTAAACTACTGCGCACTATTTGCAGGATTTCTTGACGAAAATAAACCATAACGGCGGTTAGGCTTCCCACATGGAGCGCTACGTCAAAGGCGAGCCCCTGATCCTCCCACGAGGTAAGTACCGGTACTAAAATCAAATGCGCGGAGCTTGAAACAGGCAAAAATTCAGTCAGGCCTTGCACCGCGGCAAGCACCAGTATTTGTAACCACTCCATGGGTCATCCTGTACATCAAAACGTTTATTGAATGACAATGGCGCATAAGGATACACCTCCATCAGGCGAATGTCCGCCATGGCCACCGTCGTATGACGTTACGCGTTAGCGAATACTTCCCTGTAAAGGGCTTAAGAGATAGCTATGCTTTGCGCTACAATCCTATTTCATTGAAAGCGCGCCCCCGTCAGGTATTACATGACTCAGACCGTTGAAACGCCAGTGGTTCCCAGCCGCGAGCTAGATAGTCAAATTGCCAAGCGCGTCACCTATATTGGCGCTTGGTTAGATGGCTTGCTTAGCATTGTCAAAGTGGCAGTGGGGTTTCTTGTTGGGTCGGCGGCACTGATTGCCGATGGCATCCATTCGCTGTCTGATCTGGTAACCGATGGCTTCGTGCTGGCGGCTATTCATTATGGTCGTCAGGAACCCGACGATGACCACCATTATGGCCATGGCCGCATAGAGACCTTGACCACATTACTGCTGGGCAGCGTGCTGATATTCGTCGCAGGCGGCATAGCCTGGTCCAGCCTGAGCCGCTTATTCAGTGGTGCAGAAGTGACCGCCCCAGGTCTCTGGGCCATTGTCATTACGTTTATTGCGCTGTTGAGTAAAGAGTGGATATTTCGCTATACCATGCGGGTGGCCAAGCGTATCCAGTCACGCTTACTTGAAGCCAATGCTTGGCATTCGCGCAGCGATGCCCTCTCCACGGCAGTCGTTCTCATTGCATTGATTGGTGCTCAGTTTGGTCTGGGCTGGCTGGATGCGGTAGCGGCTATCGTGGTGGGTTTATTGGTCGGTAAAGTAGGCTGGGATTTACTCTGGGAGTCAGCCCGAGAATTAGTCGATACGGCCCTACCCGAGGACATTCAACACCAGATGCACGACGTTGCCTGCAGCGTGCCAGGGGTGGATAGCGTTCACGACCTGCGTACCCGTCAATCGGCGGGCTGGGTCATGGTCGATCTGCATGTGGTGGTCAGGCCCAAGATTACCGTGTCTGAAGCCCACGAAATCGGCAATGAAGTCAGCCGCCGCCTGCGCCATGAATTCCCCCTGCTCACCGACGTTATTTTCCACGTCGACCCGGAGGATGATGCTGGGGAAGGCGATCCAAGCCGCTTGCCCGGCCTGCCTTTACGCCCTGAAGTAGAAGCTGCACTTAACGAGCGTTGGTACCGTCATCCGGTGTGGCGCACGCTGAATGAGCTGCAGCTGCACTATTTGGATGACAAGGTATCGGTGTCACTGATCATTGACGATGCGGTTCACCAACCCCCCCAGTGCCTGGCCAGCCAGCTGAAGGCCCTGGCCAGTGACATCGAATGGCTGGGACACGTAGAGGTCATGTTCATCACCCGAGCCGCCAGTAGCTCAATGCGTTGAGCATCTTAGAACAATCAACGATAAACGCGGTCCTAGAGCGTCGCGCTGCTTACTAAAGCAAGCGTACGCGGCAGGCCAAAAAAGCCTGCTTCTATATTAACCATGATGCTCTGGAAGACATGGACGCGCTCAATCTGGCTCTTTTCGATCTACTCAATTCGCCCCCCGACTCGCCTGCCTGGCTTGTGCTGATTGCCCACTGGTGCGCCTCGGATATTATCTTGCTGGTACCGGCGCTTCTCATCATCGGCTGGCTGTTCGGCGATGAAACGCTTAAACGTCCGCTACTGGAAGCATTCATTGCAACGGTGATGGCGTTAGCGGCAAGCTGGGCCATCGGCGCGCTGTGGCCCATGCCACGCCCTTTCATGGTGCCTATGGGCGAATACCTTCAGGTGCATGCGGCCACGCCCGCCTTTCCCAGCAACCATCTGACGATCATGCTGACCATGGCTTTCAGTCTGACTCTGTTTGATGCCACCCGGCGTATAGGGCACTGTCTGTTATTACTTGCCCTGCCGGTCGCCTGGGCCAGAATCTTTCTGGGCATTCACTTTCCTCAGGACATGATAGGCGCGTTGATGCTTGCACCGGTGGCGGCTGCACTTACCGGCCTTGGTCGCGCCTGGTTGGTTCTGCCGCTTTATGAGCGCGTTGTCATGCGCTGCTATCACCTGGTGTTTTCGCCGCTGATCAACCGCGGCTGGGTACGGCGTTAGGGCCGTACCCACGTCAAGCGCTAGGTATGGGAGAGAATCGATGTTGCAATGGTGAAGTAGATCAATACGCCCGTGGCATCGATCAACGTGGTTACCAAAGGTGCGGAGGCGGTAGCCGGGTCGACCTTGAAGCGCTCAAGCACAAAGGGTAAGCACATTCCGATCAGGCTGCCAAACAGTACGATCGTTACCATGCTTAGTGCCACAATCATGGCCACTTCATTGCCGCCGCGTAAAATACCGATCGGGGTCACGGCAATCGCCATGGTGAGCCCTAACGAGCCAGCGACCAGCAGTTCTCGACCGAGCATTTTACTCCAATCTTTAACCCCTACATCGCCGGTTGCCATCCCGCGTACCATCAGCGTAGCGGCCTGAGCCCCCGCGTTACCGCCGCTGCCAATCAATAAAGGCAGGAAGAACACCAGCGCCACCTGGGCGGCAATAATATCTTCAAAGTAGGCAATACCCGCACCGGAAAACAGGTTGGCAAATACCAGTAATACCAACCAAAAAACCCGCTTGCGATAAAGGCTCCACAGCCGTACACGGCTTACACCATCTTCTAGCTGACCGATCGACATCCCTTTATGGAAATCCTCGGTGGCCTCAGACTCGGCAACATCCATGGCATCATCGTGGGTAACAATACCCACCATCCTGCCATCGTTATCAATCACCGGTAGTGCAAGCAAATCGTAACGCGCCACAATACGCGCCACTTCTTCCTGCTCTTCATCCACCGTGGTGCTGATCACATCCTTGATCATGATGTCATCAACCACCGCCCCAGGACGTGCAACCATCAGCTGGCGCAGTGACATCGTGCCAATCAACTCACCGTCACTGTCCAATATATACAGCTGATACACCGTTTCAGCGTCTGGGGCCGTTTGACGCACGCGCATCAGCGCTTGAGACACCGTCATGCCACTGGCTATGGCGACATAGTCAGAGGTCATAATGGCGCCGGCCGTTCCTTCTTCGTAACTGGCTAACCGTTTGAGGTCTTCACGCTCCTGATGAGCCATACGCCGTAACAGCGCTTCGCGTCGGTCATCGCCCAGCAGGTTAAACAAATCGGCCCGCTCATCAGAGCCCATTTCTTCCAGCAGTTTAAGTACCTGGGTATCGCCTAATTCGCCAACGACTTCAAGCTGGCTTTCTCCAGGCAGGTAGCCCAGTACATTTGCCGCACGCTCGGTAGAAAGCACATCCAGAATCGATAGTGCCGCCTGCAGCTCTTCGTCTTCTTCGATCAGCTCTTCGAGCACTTCACCAATATCGGCGGAGCGAATTTCAGCTAATCGTTCGGAAAGCCGTTCCTTACTGGGTTCATCTTTGGCCAGCTCGTCGAGCAACTCGGCTTTTAGTTCCTGCAAGGTTTCATCATTCAATGCCATCGCTATCCTCCTACGTTGCTGACAACCATCATTCTACCAGACAAAAAAAACGCTCCTTAAACCCTAGCACGGGTTCAAGGAGCGTTTTATGAACGCTAAGTGCGTTTTTTAGCCTTTACCCGCTTTTTTGCGCAGCTGTTGAATCGTACGCAACTGGGCAACGGCTTCGGCAAGCTCTGCCGCCGCACGAGTATAGTCAAGCTCTGTTGACTTCTCGTTAAAGGCTTTCAATGCTTCTTTGCGCGCTTCTTCAGCGGCGGCCTCATTGAGGTCGCTGGCACGCGTAGCCGCATCAGCCAGGATCGTCACGACATCAGGCTGGACTTCCATAAAGCCGCCTGAGACAAAGAAGTTTTCTTCCTTGCCACCATCGTGGATCACCCGTACCGGACCCGGCTGAAGCTCGGTTAACAATGGAGCGTGACCTGGCAAAATCCCCAGGTCACCCATTTTTCCGGCAGCAACCACCATCTCAATCGTACCCGAGAAGATGGACTCTTCAGCGCTGACGATATTGCAAGTGAAGCTATTCGCCATAGCGAATCCCCCTAATGGACGGGATTACTTCTTCATCTGGTTGGCTTTCTCGACAGCTTCGTCGATGGAGCCGACCATGTAGAAGGCCTGTTCCGGCAAATCATCGTACTCACCTGCGAGAATGCCCTGGAAGCCACTAATCGTGTCTTTCAGTGAAACATACTTGCCGGGCGAGCCGGTGAATACCTCAGCCACGAAGAACGGCTGCGACAAGAAGCGCTGGATCTTACGCGCCCGGGAAACGGCCAGCTTGTCTTCATCAGACAGCTCGTCCATGCCCAGAATGGCGATAATATCCTTGAGTTCCTTGTAGCGCTGAAGAACGTTCTGCACACCGCGAGCGGTCGCATAGTGCTCTTCACCAACAACCAGCGGATCCAGCTGACGTGAGGTAGAATCCAGCGGATCGATGGCCGGATAGATACCTAGTTCAGCGATAGAACGTGCCAGTACCACGGTCGCATCAAGGTGCGCGAAGGTGGTCGCAGGCGACGGATCCGTCAAGTCATCGGCCGGTACGTATACGGCCTGAACAGACGTGATAGAGCCTGTTTTGGTCGAGGTGATACGTTCCTGCAGAACACCCATCTCTTCGGCCAATGTCGGCTGGTAACCTACCGCTGACGGCATACGGCCAAGCAGTGCCGATACTTCGGTGCCGGCCAGGGTGTAACGGTAAATGTTATCGACGAACAGTAGAACGTCACGGCCTTCATCACGGAATTTTTCAGCGATGGTCAGACCAGTCAGTGCCACGCGCAGACGGTTTCCCGGCGGCTCGTTCATCTGACCATAAACCAGCGATACCTTGTCGATAACGTTGGATTCGGTCATTTCATGATAGAAGTCGTTACCCTCACGCGTACGCTCACCCACACCGGCAAATACGGAATAGCCGCTGTGCTCGGTGGCGATGTTGCGGATAAGCTCCATCATGTTAACGGTTTTACCCACACCGGCGCCGCCGAACAGGCCGACTTTACCACCCTTGGCAAACGGGCAGACCAGGTCGATAACCTTGATACCGGTTTCCAGCAGCTCGTTGGAAGCTGCCTGGTCGGCATAGCTCGGTGCTTTACGGTGAATAGGCATACGCTCTTGCTCGCCGATCGGTCCTGCTTCATCGATCGGTTCGCCAAGTACGTTCATGATACGGCCCAGCGTTTCCTTACCCACGGGTACGGAAATCGCGGCACCGGTATTGATCACGTCCATGCTACGCTTCAAGCCCTCAGTGGAGCCCATTGCAATAGCACGAACCACGCCGTCGCCCAGCTGCTGCTGGACTTCTAAGATAGTCTCTTTCTCGGAGACCTTCAGCGCGTCGTAGACCTTGGGCACTGAGTCCCGCGGAAACTCTACGTCAATCACCGCGCCGATGATCTGTACGATACGTCCGCTCATCTTGGTTCCTCTCAAAAACCTGCAAATGAAACCTGTCTGCCGGAAGCCACTTGAATATCGGGCTTCCTAGGCGTTATACGGCTGAAGCGCCGCCGACGATCTCGGAAATTTCCTGGGTGATAGCAGCCTGGCGAGCCTTGTTATAGACCATCTCCAGATCATCAATCAGGTTGCCTGCGTTATCGGTGGCACTCTTCATAGCGATCATACGGGCTGCCTGTTCGCAGGCACCGTTTTCGACTACCGCCTGATACACCTGTGATTCGACGAAACGAACCAGCAGGCTATCAAGCAACGCCTTGGCATCCGGTTCATACAGGTAGTCCCAACTTCCGGGACGGGCGTCTTCTTCGTCGTGCTCACCGACACCCATATCGGGCGACAGCGGAAGAAGCTGACGAACCACCGGCCTCTGGGTCATGGTGTTAACGAATTCGTTATACACCACGAACAGGCGATCGAGTCGTCCTTCGTCGTACGCTTCGAGCATGACCTTGATACTTCCGATCAAACCCTCGACGGTCGGCTTCTCTCCCATACCACTTTTGGCTGCAATCAGGTTGCCGCCATAGTTACGGAAGAAAGCACCGGCCTTGGAGCCGAGGGCACAGAAGTCCAGTTCAGCGCCTTCCTGTTTCCAGGCCACGGCGTCTTTCACCACGGCTTTGAACAGGTTGACGTTTAACCCGCCACACAACCCACGATCAGTAGAAACCACAATATAACCAACGCGCTTCACCTCGTTACGCTCGACCATATAGTCGTGCGTGTACTCAGGATTGGCGTTAGCCAGGTGGCCTACCACGTTACGGATCTGCTTGGCGTAAGGCTGGCTGGCCTTCATTAGATCTTGTGCTTTACGCATTTTCGATGCAGCTACCATTTCCATGGCGCTGGTGATCTTCTGCGTATTTTTGATGCTCCCAATCTGGGTGCGTATCTCTTTTGCAGCTGCCATAGCGATCTACCCTTCGTTCGTGGCTCTCAGAAAGTAGGCAAGCCCGCCCGCAGGCGGGCCAGACATTACCAGCTCTGAGTCGCCTTGAACTTCTCGAGACCCGACTTCATGCCGTCTTTAATCTCGTCGTTGTAGTCGCCGGTCTGGTTGATCTTGTCGAGCAGATCGCCGTGCTCGGACTTCATGTAATCGTGCAGGGCACGTTCGAAGTCCAACACTTTATCGACGCTCACGTCATCCAGGTAGCCTTCATTGGCGGCATACAGCGAGAGAGCCATTTCTGCCACAGACATCGGCGAGTACTGGTTCTGCTTCATCAGTTCGGTAACACGCTCACCGTGCTCGAGCTGCTTGCGCGTGGCTTCATCAAGGTCAGAGGCAAACTGCGAGAACGCCGCCAGTTCACGATACTGAGCCAGAGCCAGACGTACGCTACCACCCAGCTTCTTGATGATCTTGGTCTGCGCTGCACCACCTACACGAGAAACCGACAGGCCTGCGTTGATCGCCGGACGAATGCCGGAGTTGAACAGGTTGGTTTCCAGGAAGATCTGACCATCGGTGATCGAGATCACGTTGGTCGGAACGAACGCAGACACGTCGCCACCCTGGGTTTCGATGATCGGCAGCGCGGTTAAGGAACCGGTTTTGCCTGTCACTTCACCATTGGTGAACTTCTCAACGTAGTCGACGTTGACGCGTGCAGCACGCTCCAAAAGACGCGAGTGGAGATAGAACACGTCACCCGGGTAAGCTTCACGGCCCGGCGGACGACGCAGCAGCAGGGATACCTGACGGTAAGCCACAGCCTGCTTGGAGAGATCGTCATACACGATCATCGCGTCTTCGCCACGGTCACGGAAGTACTCGCCCATGGTGCAACCGGAATACGCAGAGAGGAACTGCATGGGGGCCGGATCGGCAGCACCAGCAGCAACGACGATGGTATGTTCCATCGCGCCATGTTCTTCGAGCTTGCGTACTATGTTGGCAATGGTCGACTGTTTCTGACCAATCGCCACGTAAACACAGGTAACACCTTTGCCTTTCTGGTTGATAATCGCATCGATAGCAATGGCCGACTTACCAATCTGACGGTCACCGATGATCAACTCACGCTGACCACGACCGATCGGCACCATAGAATCGATAGATTTCAGACCCGTTTGAATCGGTTCATCAACCGACTGA
This sequence comes from Halomonas sp. AOP7-B1-5, assembly GCF_052353045.1. Taxonomy (NCBI): domain Bacteria; kingdom Pseudomonadati; phylum Pseudomonadota; class Gammaproteobacteria; order Oceanospirillales; family Halomonadaceae; genus Halomonas; species Halomonas sp. AOP7-B1-5. Next base: position 61,383 of record NZ_JBQTDC010000006.1, read on the forward strand.
CGGGTAATAACGCCCGGCGCCACTTTTTCTACGGCGTCGGTCATCTTGGCATTGATGTCGCCTTTGCCATCGATGGGGTTACCCAGCGCATCGACAACGCGGCCAATCAGCTCAGGACCTACCGGTACTTCAAGAATACGACCGGTACATTTCGCGGTCATGCCTTCTTCAAGCAGCAGGTAGTCGCCCAGGACAACGGCACCTACGGAGTCGCGCTCCAGGTTAAGTACCATGCCAAAGACGCTATTAGGAAATTCAATCATTTCACCAAACATTGCGTCTTCAAGGCCGTGAATTTTCACGATACCGTCAGAAACGCTAACAATGGTGCCCTGATTACGGGCTTCAGATGCGACGTCAAGCTTTTCAATACGCTGCTTGATGATGTCGCTGATCTCGGAAGGATTCAGTTGCTGCATGCCATGTCCCTCAGACTCAAGCGGTCAGCGCTTCGGAAAGGCGGTTCAATCGACCACGCACCGAACCGTCAATGACGGTATCACCGGCACGCAGGATGACACCGCCAATAAGCGACTTGTCTACCTGAGTAGTAATGGAGATTTCGCGATTCAGACGTTTCTTGAGCGCGTTTGCGAGCTTGGTCTGCTCTTCGGCCGTCAGCTCATAAGCTGACGTTACCATGACCTCTGTGCGCTGCTCATGTTCGGCACGTAAGTACTCGAACTGCTCAGCAATTGAGGCCAGTGACATCAAGCGACCCTGGTCGGCCAAAGTGTCCAAAAAGCGAGTTAACGTGTCGCTTTGCTGTTCTGGAAATAGATCCACCAGCAAGGCAACTTTCTTTTCGTTCTCAATTTTCGGACTGTTCAGCAGACGACGAACGTCGCTATCAGTCACGGCGGCGCCTAGAAAACCCAGCGCCTGCGACCAGCTATCAAGCGCGTCATTATCACGTGCGTGTTCAAACGCCGCCTTAGCGTAAGGACGAGCGACGGTATGTAGTTCCGCCATGATTCACCTCCTTACAGTTCAGCGGCTAGCTTATCAAGCAGCTCGCGATGCGCTTTCTCGTCGACAGAGGCTTCTAGAACACGCTCAGCGCCTACGATTGCCAGGTGGGATACCTGGGCACGCAGCTCTTCTTTCGCGCGGTTCACTTCTAGCTCAATCTCAGAACGTGCGCTCGCCATTAGGCGTTCGCCTTCAGCGCGGGCCTGCTCGCGGGCTTCTTCAATCATCTGAGCAGAACGTTTGTTGGCCTGTTCAAGAATCTGAGAAGCTTGCTCCTTGCTCTCACGCAGCGTTTGTTCTGCCCGTTCTTGAGCAAGCTCAAGATCACGGGTAGCACGGCTGGCTGCATCTAAACCATCAGCAATTTTTTTCTGACGCTCGTGGAGCGCGTTGCTGATCGGAGGCCACACGTACTTTATGCAAAACCAGACAAAGATCGCGAAGGCGATCGTCTGCCCGATAAGCGTCATGTTGATATTCACAGGGATGTACCTCTGACAAGTTCGTGGCGACCGGAGTCAAACAAAACCGAGCGGCTTATTCCCGCTCGGTGGTGCTGTCATTAACCGGCAACAACGAAAATCAGGTACATCGCAATACCAACACCGATCATCGGTACAGCATCCAGCAGACCTGCCATCAGGAAGGTTTTGGTTTGCAGTTGATCGCTCATTTCCGGCTGACGCGCGGTAGATTCGATCAGTTTGCCGCCCAGGATGGCAAAGCCGATGCCGGTGCCCAAGGCACCCATGCCGATCATGATCGAAGCAGCGATGTAGATAAGTTCCATGGTAATGCTCCTAGTTTTTCAAGTTTAAGTTTAAGGTTGAGGGTTAAGGGTTGTTGTCTTACAAACAGGGCTTACTTTAGTGATGCTCGTGCGCAGAACTCAGGTACACAACGGACAGCACAGTAAAGATGAATGCCTGCAGCGTAACGATCAGAATGTGGAAAATCGCCCACGGCACATCCAGCACCCAGATCGCCCAGAACGGCAGCATGGCGATAAGGATAAAGATAACTTCACCGGCAAACATGTTACCGAAAAGACGCATTGCTAGACTGAATGGCTTCACCAGCAAGGCGACAATTTCCAACAGTAGATTGAAGGGAATCAAAGCCCAGTGATTAAACGGTGTCAGAGACAGCTCTTTGGCAAAACCGCCAACGCCCTTCACCTTAAAGCTGTAGTAAAGGATTAGACAGAATACGCCCAATGCCAGACCCAGCGTGGCGTTAACATCGGTGGTCGGTACAATTTTCATGTAATCCACACCAAGCTTGCTAAACAGCACCGGGCCATAGTCGACAGGTAATATCTTGAGCGTGTTCATGAACAGAATCCACACGAACAGCGTTAATGCCAGCGGTGCAATAATCGGGTTGTGTCCTTTAAAGGCCCCTTTTACCATGTCTTCAACAAACTCGAACACCATTTCAACCGCATTTTGCAGGCCGCCCGGTACGCCGGTTGTCGCGGCTTTACCTGCTTTACGAAACAGCCATATAAACAGCAGCCCCATGGCAATTGACCAGCCCATGGTATCCAGGTGAATTGCCCAGAACCCCATATCGCTTGCTTCTTCTGCTGAATGTGCCAACGACCAGCCATTCACCGGGTGATGCCCAAACGTCAGGTTCTGCAAGTGGTGCTGGATATAATAAGTCGTCGAGACTTCGTTTCCTGCGGCCATAGAGATGTCACCTCAATCAAATTGTGCGATGTCGTCGCATAAGCCATGGAGCAAGGCCGTGCATCAGAACAATCGCCACATAAGCACTAAAGAAGAAAGCGGGGTTTGAGGGGGGCACTACCACAAACACTGCGCTAAACAGTGCCACCGTCAAACCGAACTTGCCTGCTTCGGCACGAAATAAATGAACACCGCTTCGTGATGTCCGCTTGCTGCTCAGTATGCCCATTCGCTGTATAAAAAAAGCCTGGGGTAGCAAGGCCACCAAAGCGCCTGTTGCTACGGAGAAGACGCCCGGCATGCGCGCTACTGGATAAGCCATCAATATTCCGGCAAGCGCTACCACAAGCTGTGCGGTAGTAAGCCGAATGACGTAAGCCTTCCGTCGCTGGGTTTCAACACGTTGTACCATTGCCCAGCACCCTGCTAGCGAACGATTGCCCAGAATGTTCTAAGCAACCTGCACAAATCTTGCGCGATTATAGGGAAGCGCTATCACACCTTCAACCGAAGTTGCGCGTATTTAACGCGTTTAGGTACAGTCTTGCTACCAAAGGGTGAAAAATAGCCGATTTTAGACGCTTTCTTTAATAAGCCTGCTATTTATCCTGCTACTTAATATGGGCTAAAATTCCATCCAGCTCATCAAGGCTCGTATAGCGAATGGTCACCTTGCCTTTGCCTTTGTTGCCGTGATCAATGGAAACCGGCGCACCGAGCAATTCGCCTAGCTGGGTCTCCAGGCGCGCCACGTCAGACGTTTTGTTGGCTCGGCTGGGCGTTTTAGGAACGCTTTGGCTGGTTTGGACTTTTTTAACCAGCGCTTCGGTCGCCCTTACCGTCAGGTCGTTATTCACCACTTCGTGAGCGACTTGACGCTGCTGCGCACTGGTCAAGGAAAGCAGCGCACGGGCATGGCCCATATCCAGATCGCCGCGCTCGAGCAGGGTTTGCACCTCGCCATCCAGCGCCAGTAGACGTAACAGGTTCGCGACCTGCGTGCGTGACTTGCCTACCGCGTCCGCGATTTGCTGTTGCGTTAGCTCGAACTCATCACCCAGGCGTTTAAGCGCCAGCGCTTCCTCAATCGCATTAAGGTTTTCGCGCTGAATGTTTTCAATAAGCGCCAGCGCCAGGGCAACTTCATCGCTCACCTCACGAATAACCGCAGGGATCACATCAAGTTCGGCTAGCTGGGCGGCGCGCCAACGCCGTTCACCGGCAATAATCTCATAGCGGTTTTCGCCGACCGGACGCACCACAATAGGCTGCATTACGCCCTGGGCACGAATAGAATCGGCGAGCTCTTCAAGCGCTTCTGGCTGAATATCCCGCCGCGGCTGGTATTTGCCGCGCGTTAGCTGGCCAAGCGGCAGCCGCTCCAAACGCTCAGGTGCCACCTCTGTGGCTGCAGCCACAACAGTAACATCGTCGTGAGCCTCTAAAGCGGAGCCTCCGGTAAGTTCTAAACTGTCACGGCGACGGGCGCCCGCACCAATTAGGGCATCCAGGCCACGTCCTAGCGCGCGTTTACGCGTCATTCGCTTTCCCTCGTACTTATCAATACGTTATAGCGATAACCGACGAATCATTTCTTTTGCCAGTACACGGTACGCCTGGCTGCCTCGTGAAAAGCGGGCATATTGCGTGACGGGCACCCCGTGACTTGGCGCTTCTGCCACCTTCACATTGCGCGGGATCGTCGTTTTAAGCAGCGCATCGCCAAAAAAGTCGCGCAGCTGTTTATCCACTTCCCGCGTCAGGCTTGTGCGCTTATCGTACATGGTGCGCAATATGCCAGCGACCGCCAAGTCAGGGTTCACGCTTTGCTTAATCTGCTCAACGGTATCCAGCAGCGCCGAGAGGCCTTCCAACGCATAGAACTCGCACTGGAGCGGAATAAGCACGCTGTCCGCCGCCGTGAGTGCATTGACGGTGAGCATGTTCAGCGAAGGTGGGCAGTCGATCAGCACCACATCGTAATTATCGGCCACTGAAGCCAGAGCCGTGGTAAGGCAACTTTCGCGCTTATCCAGATCCAGCAGTTCGACTTCAGCCGCGGTCAGATCACCGTTTCCGGGTAGAACATCATAGTGAACCGGCAGTTGCCGCACGATAGTATCGGCAGCCGTCGCTTCACCCAGCAGGACATCCAGGACGCTTTTATCGAGTTCGTGCTTGTCGATCCCACTGCCCATACTGGCGTGACCTTGCGGATCAAGATCCACCAGCAGTACCCGACGGTCAAGCGCGGCGAGACTGGCAGCCAGGTTAACGGCTGAGGTGGTCTTGCCCACGCCGCCTTTTTGGTTGGTCAGGGCAATGATCTGGCTCACTTACTCAACTCCTTCCTGGGGTTCAGAATCAACGTTCAGAATCAACAGCTGTCGCTTGGCCGTTTCAAAAGGGACTTTCAGCAGATGGCGCGTTTGCAACCTAATCCCGCTGGGTAGTTCTCGCAGTTCGTCGTCAGCGCCGGGGCCTTTCATGGCCAGCCACTGCCCATTGGCGGCAGGCAACTCGCGGGTCAACGTTACAAAGTCTACTAAGCTTGCAAACGCCCGGGAAATCACTTGATCAAACGCTTGCTCTTTAAACTGCTCCACGCGTGCCTGGCTCGCGGTCACGTTTTCCAGGCCAAGCTCCATTATGGCTTGACGCTGAAAACGGACTTTTTTGCCATTGCTGTCCACCAGGGTAACCGCTAAGGCCGGGTTAAGAATGGCCAATACGATACCTGGAAGGCCAGGTCCAGCACCAACATCAAGCAGCGTCGGGCCCTGTACATAGGGTGCTACGGCGGCGCTATCCAGCACGTGACGTGAAACCATCTCGTCAACCTCACGGACTGCCGTGAGGTTATAAGCCTTGTTCCACTTGTGCAATAGCGCGACAAACCCCAACAGCTGCTCACGCTGGTGCGTCGTGACGGTTAAACCAAGCTGCGCTAGCCCATCGTCTAACCGCTTGGCAGCACTTGCTGGCAGGCTATTCAGCAATCCCGTTAACCCACTCATCCGTTAGCTACCTCGGGTGATGCTATGAGGCGACGCTTTTTAAGATGCACCAGCAGGATAGAGACGGCAGCCGGCGTTACACCGGAAATACGTGCCGCCTGGGCAAGCGTCTCGGGCCGAACGTCGGTCAGCTTCTGACGAATCTCGTTGGAAAGCCCTTCCACCCGCTGATAATCCAGATCGGCTGGCAGCGGCATTGCTTCATGGCGCTTAAGCTTATCAATCTCATCCTGCTGGCGTCCGATATAGCCATCGTACTTCGCCTGAATCTGCACCTGCTCGGCCACAGCTTCATCATGAATAAGCGCATTTTCCAGGCCCGGCAGATCGGCCAGGTCCGCGTAATTTAGCTCCGGGCGTTTGAGTAAATCGCTCAAACGGTATTCCCGCGAAAGCGGCTTGCCGGTTTTTTCGGCTATTTTTGCCGCGGCCGGGCTACTTGGTTGTACCCAAGTACTGGCTAAACGAGCCGTTTCCAACGCAATCGCTTCACGCTTTTGACTAAACGCGCTCCAGCGCTGGTCATCGACCAAGCCGAGTTCGCGGCCTTTTTCCGTCAGACGTAAATCGGCATTATCTTCACGTAGCAACAAGCGATATTCCGCCCGCGATGTAAACATGCGATAGGGCTCTTTGGTACCCATGGTGATCAAATCATCAACCAGCACGCCAAGGTACGCTTCGTCGCGGCGTGGGTACCAGGTTTCCAGCTGCTTGGCCCGGCGTGCGGCGTTTAGCCCGGCAAGAAGCCCTTGCGCGCCCGCTTCTTCGTAACCCGTTGTGCCGTTAATCTGGCCGGCAAAAAACAGGTTGTGGATAAATTTTGTTTCCAGCGAGTGTTTTAAGTCCCGCGGATCAAAGAAATCGTACTCAATGGCGTAGCCAGGGCGCGTAATGTGCGCGTTTTCCAAGCCTTTGATCGAGCGAACCACCTGCAGCTGTACATCAAACGGCAGCGAGGTCGAGATACCGTTGGGATAGAGCTCGTGAGTGTCCAGGCCTTCCGGTTCAATAAATACCTGATGGCTCGATTTATCGGCAAACCGATGAACCTTGTCTTCAATTGACGGGCAGTAGCGCGGCCCAACCCCTGCGATCACGCCGGAATACATGGGTGAGCGGTCAAGGTTCGCCAAAATGATTTCATGAGTGCGCTCATTGGTGTGCGCAATATGGCAACTGACCTGCTGAGGATGCATGTCCCGCGAACCAAGATACGACATTATCGGCGTTGGCGTATCGCCTGGCTGCTCTTCAAGCTGGGCAAAATCCACGCTCTTGGCGTCAATTCGCGGTGGCGTGCCGGTTTTCAACCGGTCAACGCGAAACGGTAAAGCACGTAGACGCTCGGCCAGAGCGTTCGAGGGCGGATCACCTGCCCGGCCACCGCGGCTTTGATCCAAACCAATATGAATCACACCGCCTAAAAACGTCCCCGTGGATAGCACTACCGATTCTGCATAAAAACGAATGCCGGTTTCAGTAACCACGCCACGTACCGTGTCGTTATCCACAACCAGATCGCCAGCCGCTTGCTGAAAAATCGTTAAATTTGGCTGGTTTTCCAACATACCGCGGATCGCTGCTTTGTAGCGTACACGATCCGCTTGAGCACGTGTGGCACGCACTGCAGGCCCTTTTCGAGCGTTAAGCACCCGAAACTGAATACCGCCCAAATCCGTGGCAAGCCCCATCGCCCCGCCTAGCGCATCGATTTCTTTAACCAAATGGCTTTTGCCAATGCCGCCAATGGCAGGGTTACACGACATCTGACCCAAGGTCTCGATGTTGTGAGTGAGCAGTAGGGTCTGACAGCCCATACGAGCAGAGGCCAATGCGGCTTCGGTTCCCGCATGGCCACCGCCGATGACAATCACGTCAAAGCGGTCGGGGTAATTCAAGAGACACCTCGTCTTGCGCCTGTTGGCACGAATGATGTGACCAATGTCGTCAGTTTTTCCGACATAGCCACGGTAGTTCAATAAGCCGGGCAGTATAAACCCCCTGTGGGTAACCGTCAGGTTTTTCCACACCTCGATTCATTAACGGACCTCTATTAATAACAACATAAAAATAAAATAAGAGAAGTTCTGTTAATGTTGTTACTACTGGTGTGGACAGTTTCTGTGCATAACTTACTTATATTTATTAATATCACTCACTTAAAATGTTGACCTTTACGTGGTTAAGCAGCGTATTGCCTGCGTAGAAGCGGTGTCTCACCTGTGGATGAAATAGCTACTTACCCACAGCCTGCCAAAAACACGGGTTATCCACCTCCCCATACCGGGCTTGTTACCGCACCTGTGAACATGTCACTTAACCACATGGCAAAGCGATGAGAAACGCTGTTTATCAGCGTTTCAGCGTCAAAGAGACAATTAAAATAAAAAGTTTATCCACAGGGCAAAAAAATGGCCTGTCGCAATGACAGGCCATTAAAAAGTACGTTTGAGTCGATAATTTATTCAGATTTAGTGCTTGAGCACCCGGGCTAGAAACGATTGGGTGCGTTCATGTTGAGGGGCATCAAAGAGCTGTTCCGGCGTTCCCTGCTCAGCAATAACGCCTTTATGAATAAAGATAATCCGGTCGGCCACTTCGCGTGCGAAGCCCATTTCATGGGTAACAATCACCATGGTCATACCTTCTTTGGCAAGCTCGCGCATGGCATCGAGTACTTCCCCTATCATCTCGGGGTCAAGCGCCGAGGTAGGCTCGTCAAACAGCATTAGCCGGGGTTCCATGGCCAGGGCTCGGGCAAGCGCTACGCGCTGTTGCTGGCCGCCTGAGAGCTGGCTGGGATACTTATCGGCCTGATCGGCAATACCCACCCGATCAAGCAGGCGTTTTGCGGTAGCCACCGCATCGCTTCGGCTCCAGCCACGCACTTTCATCGGCGCCAGAGTGATATTGTCGATAACGCTTAGATGAGGAAACAGATTGAACTGCTGGAACACCATGCCGACTTCCGTACGGATGGTTTGCAGTGCTTTACTGCTTTTACCGTCGGGTTTTAGCGTATTGCCATCAACGCTTAAGGTGCCTGATTGAAACTCTTCCAGACCGTTAATACAGCGAATCAGCGTTGATTTACCTGACCCGCTGGCGCCAATCACCACAACGACTTCGCCAGGAACAATCTCAAGGTCAATATCATTGAGTACATGCAGGCTGCCAAAGTGTTTGTTCAGCTTCTGCATACGCACAATTGGTTGCACTGTAGGTGACATTGTATCGGTCATTGTACGTGTCCTTATTGGCCGGCAATGCCGCGGCTCTCAAGCTGGCGCAGAATAATGGAAAGGGTCCAGGTGATCGCCAGATACATCAGCGCGACCATAAAATAGACCTCGAGGGCGGTAAACGTCGTGGCAATATAGATCTGCCCTTGACGCACCAGCTCACCTACCCCTATCACCGAGAATAGCGATGTGTCCTTGATACTGATGATGCCCTGATTACCCAGCGGTGGAATCATACGCCGAAACGCCTGCGGCCAGATTACGTAGCGAAACGCCTGGGTGCGGGAAAGCCCGAGCGACAGCGAGGCTTCACGCTGGCCGCGCTCAATTGACTGCACGCCGCCGCGCACGATTTCGGAAATATACGCGCCTGAGTTCACCGCAATGGCCGCGATACCTGCGACCAGCGCATTGATGGGACTACCCAGCAGCTGGGGCAGGCCATAAAAGATAAACAGCACCTGCACAAGGATCGGCGTGCCGCGAAATATTTCTATATAGCAAATCGCAAGCCAGCGTAACCAGCGGATAGGGCTGATCCTCAGCAAGCCAAAAAAGATGCCGATAAAAAAGCCAAACGCCAGGCCACCAAAGGAAATCAGCAGCGTCCAGGGGATGCCGGGTAATAGGTAGGGGATCGACGCAAACGCTGCCGACCAGTCAAACTGAAAATCGAAGTCCACGCGTTATCTCCAAAAAGGAAAAAGCGACATTACAACGGCACAGGGCCGGGGAAATGGCCGCCCGGCCCTGTGATGAGGGATAGCAAAGTGAGATTAGCGACTCACTTAGTCTTCGCTGGGCGCTTCACCGAACCACTTGGCGTAGATTTCGTCGTAAGTACCGTCTTCGCGCATGGCAGCAAGCGCTTCGTTAGCCGGCGCTACCCATTCGCTACCCTTATGGAAAACAATGCCGTACTGCTGGCCTTCGTAAAGCGGGCCAACGACTTTGGTGCGGCCTTCACCACGGGTTTGCGAGAAGTAAGCAACGTTGGGGGAGTCATAGAGCACGGCGTCGACGTTGCGACCCAGTAGCGCCATGTACATGTCGGCAGTGCCAGGGTAAGGCGTGATATCGGCGTCTTCACCCAGTTCCTGCTGCAGGAAGTCATAGCTGGTGGAGCCGATCTTAGTGCCAATGGTCAGATCTTGAAGGTCTTCAAGTGAAGAGACCTCTTCGTTATCAGCGCGGACAATGATCTGCAGGCCGGAGTCATAGTAGGGGTCGGTAAAATCGACAATTTGAGCGCGTTCATCGGTAATTGTAATACCGGCAATAGCGACTTCCTGGCTGCCGGTCTGTACAGCCGGAATAATGCCGGAGAATTCCATCGTGGTCAGATTAACTTCAAAACCGGCTCGGTCGGCGATTTCGTTGATGATATCCATATCGAAACCGACCATTTCACCGGTTTCGGGGTCCATCATTTCAAACGGAACGAAGCTTGGATCGGTGGCTACATTGACGGATGGCGTTTGGGCCATGGCGACAGTAGTACTGCCTAAACCCAAGGCTATGGCCGAAGCAATCGCTGTTTTCGTTAGTATGGATTTCATTTATTTCCCCATGTTTTATAGCTCTTGTGAGGCGTTTTAAAGAAGCTGAGCTCTCTTTGTAGCGCCATATGAGCGGTTATTGACCTATCAACCTTGGCGAGAAACCGGCAAGGCGTCAAGTCACGAGGAGTCCTTACTACCAACGCAAGCAGGCGATAGCTAGACCATAAACGAAGCGCCGCACCCGCAAGTTGTCGTGGCATTGGGATTTTGAATACGAAAACGTGCGCCAGCGAGGCCTTCTTCGTAATCCACCGTGGAGCCCACCAGATACTGGTAAGACAGGGGGTCAACCACCAGGGTGGCCTTACCAAACTCGATGAGCGTGTCGTCTTCGGCGACATTATCAGCGAAATCGAATCCGTACTGAAAACCTGAGCAGCCGCCGCCAGTTACGTAGACACGCAGTTTCAGGGCGGGATTTTTTTCTTCATCCATCAGAGCACTAATACGCTTACGTGCACTATCGGACAGCATTAAAGGGGTTGGAACAAAAGCTTCTGCACCGCTCATGGGTACCTCCCGCGAGCTTAAAGAACGAATAATCGGCATTGGGGGGTAATTATGGGTAATTCCCAGCAAAATGGTCAACTATTGTGTTGGCATATCAACAGAGGACAACCAGGTGTTGCCCTCTGCAAGGGTCGCTAGCTCATAACATATGAGCTCTTGCGTTTAAGGCATCAGCGCTGGGGCCGTGAGGCCCATGGTTTCATCGAAACCAAACATCAGGTTGAGGTTTTGAATAGCCTGACCTGAGGCGCCTTTCACCAGGTTATCGATAACCGACAGTACCACCACCGTATTGCTGTTTTCAGGGCGATGGACGGCTAAGCGACAGGTATTGATGCCTTTTACGCTGCGCGTTTCGGGGTGGCTACCCGCAGGCATCACGTCAACGAAGGGCTCGTTTGCATAGCGCTGCTCAAAAAGCGCCTGAAGATCGTCAGTCGTGGCCGTGAGTTGGCTATAAAGCGTGGCATGAATGCCCCGAATCATGGGGGTTAGATGCGGCACGAAGGTCAAGCCCACTGGGTTTGCCTGCATATCACTAAGGCCCTGGCGAATCTCAGGCAAGTGACGATGCCCTGAAGCGCCGTAAGCCTTGAATGACTCGCTGGCTTCCGCAAGTAGCGAAGGCACTTTGGCTCCGCGTCCTGCACCTGTAACCCCGGATTTACAGTCGGCAATCAACTGCTGAGAATCAATCAGGCCCGCTTCCAGCAGTGGCAGGTAGCCCAGCTGTACGGCGGTTGGATAGCAGCCGGGAACGGCAATCAAGCGCGCCGTCTTGATTTGTTCACGGTGCATTTCAGGCAAGCCGTAAACCGCCTCTTCAAGCAGTGAAGGCGCGCCGTGGGGCTGGCCGTACCACTGGCTCCATACGTCAGCATCGCGCAGCCGGAAATCGGCGGATAAATCGATAATCCGAGTGCCTTTTTCTAAAAGCTCACCGGCTAACGCGTGGGCAACGCCGTGAGGAGTAGCGAAAAATACCGCATCCAGAGCGCCCAGCTGCTTAGCATCCGGCTCGCTAAAGGCCAACGTGTCGTAGTGGCCGCGCAGGTTGGGGTACATATCGCACACTTTTACCCCTGCTTCTGAGCGCGAGGTAATTGCTTCAACGCTGACGTTAGGGTGCTGGGCGAGTAACCGCAGTAGTTCAACGCCGGTGTAACCCGTACCACCGACAATGCCGACCTTAATCACAAATCGCTCCTTGCGAGTTTCGCATTTGGGACATGTTAATAATTAACAGCCTAAACAGATTGCTGCAGGCTGTCGAAGTGTATCCGGCTATGATACACAAGAGGACTACAACACAAGAGCAAAGGAAGGTCGTCGTGGCGCGTTTTTCCCGATCTGATTTTACCCTAGAGAGTTTTCGCCGCCAGTTGGCCAATGTCGATGCGTTGCCGCAGCTGTGCGTACTGGGGTTAGCATCCGGGGTGATTACGGGCGCCGTGATGGTTGCCTTTCGACTGTTGCTCGAAGCGGGCGCCGTACTTTATATGCCGGGAGGCAATCCAGAAGCGTTCGAGGGACTGCCCCCCTGGTTACGTTCCTTGCTGCCGCTTGTGGCAGTCGGCTTGATTGGCGTGCTGCTTTACCGACAAAAAGCTACCGCCCAGAAAATGGGGGTAGGCCACGTTATTGAACGCCTTTCTTACCATCAGGGGCGTTTTCCGCTTCGCAACTGGTTAAATCAGTGGTGGGTGGGCGTGGTATCGGTCCTGGGGGGGCTTTCAGCAGGTCGGGAGGGCCCGGCCATTCATCTGGGGGCAGCGGCCTCAAGCGGGTTAGGGGTCAAGCTTCGCTTACCCAATAACAGCCTGCGTGTACTGGTCGCCTGTGGTACCGCCGCGGGGATATCTGCCTCATTCAATACGCCGATTGCCGGTGTCATCTTTGCCATGGAAGTGGTGATGATGGAATACACCTTGATGAGCTTTATGCCGGTGATACTAGCCTCCACCATGGGCGCGCTGGTTGCTCAAGTGGTTTACGGCAATGAACCGGCTTTCCGTATTCCTGAAATGGCGCTAGGTTCATTGATGAATTTGCCCTGGGTGATCATCCTCGGGCTGGTCGTGGGCCTGCTGGCCGGGCTGTTTATCCATATTGCGCGTAATCAGCGCATACAAGCGTTGCCTTTATGGCTGCGTCTGGGCGCCGTTGGGGTGTCGACTGCGGTAGTGGCGTGGTGGTTTCCGCAAATTCAGGGAATCGGCTATGACAGCGTGGCTGCTGCCCTGAATAACCAGTTGGAAATCAACGTACTGATAGCGCTCATAATTGCCAAGCTATTGATTACGGCACTCACTGTCGCTGGCGGGGTACCCATCGGGATTATTGGGCCTACGCTGGTGATAGGGGCCGCGACCGGTGCCTTGGGCGGCATGCTAGGAGGATTTCTCTGGCCCGACAAAGCGGCGGACCCGGGCATTTACGCCATGTTAGGAATGGCCGCTATGATGGGGGCCGTTTTGCAAGCGCCGTTGGCTGCGCTAATGGCCCTGCTAGAACTTACCCATACTTCCAATATTATACTGCCGGGCATGCTGGTGGTTGTCGTTGCCTGCTTGACGTCGCGCCAGCTTACTGGCTGCGAAGGCTTTTTTATCAGCGCCGTGCGTTATGGATTACACCCACTTCAACAGCCTCTGATGCAAGCGCTGTCACGCGTATCGGTACCGGCAGTGATGGAGCGCAGCCTGGTGCGCACAGAACGTATGATAACGCCCGACCAGGCGCGAAAGCTTCTGGAAAACAATCCTGTCTGGCTTATCATTGAGCGCTCAAGTGACGAAAAAACCGTGCTCGCCTTAAAAGCCGCCACATTGGCGCGCTGGCTGCTGGAACACGATGAAGCGTTAGACGGGAAAGCGCCCCCTGATGATGAGCTGATAGATTTGCTGGAAATCCCTGGTCAGCGATTGGAGCTTGCGCCGATTGGCCTGCAGGCGACGCTTTCTGAGGCGTTTTTAAAACTTCAGGATGATGCCTTGGGAGCACTTTATGTTGTGCATGGTTATCGACCAAAGCAGCAACGGATTTCAGGTATCATCACCCGCGGCGCCATTGAGCGTTACTATTACTACGCCGACCCGAAAGATAATGATTCACCCGTATAAGGAGAGACAATGTACCTATGGGTAAAGGCCTTGCACTTGATGGCCATGGTGACCTGGTTTGCCGCACTATTTTATTTACCGCGGCTTTATGTCTATCACGCAACGGCACGCGATAAAGGCGATGAGCAGTCCATGGCGTATTTCAAGACCATGGAGCGCAAGCTGTATCGCGGCATCATGACGCCTTCGATGATAATGGTCCTGATTTTTGGCGGATGGATGCTCTATCTAAACCCCTTCTGGATGAGCCAGGGATGGATGCACGTCAAGCTTACGTTTATTGTCCTGTTGATTGCTTATCACCATGTCTGCTTGATTTATTTAAAGCAGTTCGCCCAGGATCGTTGCACGAAAAGCCACACGTTCTTTCGCTGGTTTAATGAAGCGCCAGTGATTGCGTTAGTCGCGATTATTTTACTCGCCGTTGTGAAACCTTTTTGATGCGCCAGCCTCTTTCTCCAGTTGTTTTAGTGCTGGCAGGTCATGATCCCACGGGAGGGGCGGGCCTAGTGGCAGACAGTGAAACCGTTGCCGCCTGCGGCGGTTGGGCCGTTACCATTCCAACAGCCTTAACGGTGCAAAACTGTCACAACGTTACCCAGGTTGTACCCACCGACCCTGCATTGATGCGGCACATGGCGGAAGCGTTAAGCGGCATGCAAATAGCTGCTATTAAGCTAGGCTTATTGGCGGATGAAGCGACGCTGAGAGCAGCCGAGCAGATTATTCGCCGTTTTCCGGGTATTCCAGTGGTCGCCGACCCGGTGCTTAAAGCGGGGGGCGGAACTGAGTTATCCACACCCCAATTAGTAAAGCTCTATAGTGAGCGCTTACTACCACTTGTGGATATTTTAACGCCCAATCGTTATGAGCTGGCGCAGTTAGCACCAGAAATTACTGACCCATTAGATGATACGGCGCGCGCCGTTGCGCTTTTATCGCAAGGCTGCCAGGCGGTATTAGTTACCGCCACCGACGCGCCTATTCCAGGTAACGAGCAGCAGGTGGTACATACGCTGCATTCACCCGATACCACACGTCAATGGCAGTGGCCGCGTTTACCCGAACAGTTTCACGGCTCAGGCTGCACGTTGGCATCGGCGATTGCGGCACGCCTGGCAGTTGGTGAGCGCTTACCGACTGCCTGTGAGCAGGCCCAGCACTTTACCTGGGAGAGTTTGTCTCATGGGTACCAGCCACCCAGTGGCCAGTGTTTGCCTAACCGCTTGCCACGACCGGTTCGCTTTTGATCTCATTAGCGCAAAGCCACGAATATTGAGGACGTCATGACCACATCTGCTGAACTGTTTGAGCTTGCTAGCCGCCATATTCCAGGTGGCGTAAATTCACCGGTACGCGCGTTTAAAGGCCTGCATCGTCCGCCGGTGTTTATGGAGCGCGCTCAAGGCGCCTACCTGTTTGATGTGGAAGGTAATCGCTACGTGGATTACGTGGGTTCCTGGGGGCCAATGATTACCGGTCACGCTGATCAGGACGTTTTGGCTGCCGTACGCGCCCGCCTGGATAACGGTCTTTCGTTTGGTACGCCCACGGCGGTTGAAACCACCATGGCGGATCTGATCTGCGAGATGATCCCCTCCATGGAAATGGTGCGTATGACGAGTTCTGGTACCGAGGCGACCATGTCGGCCATTCGGCTGGCGCGTGGCACTACCGGGCGCGATAAAATCGTCAAGTTTGAAGGCAATTATCACGGCCATTCAGATTCGCTGCTGGTGAAAGCCGGTTCAGGCGCGCTTACCCACGGTGAACCCAGTTCGCCAGGCGTTCCGGCATCGCTTGCCGAACATACCATTACGCTGTCTTATAACGATATTGAAGGCGTTGAAGAGTGCTTTGCAGAAATCGGTGATCAGATTGCCTGCATCATCGTTGAGCCTGTCGCCGGCAACATGAACTGTATTCCCCCCCAGCCGGGCTTTCTGGAAACCCTGCGTCGGGTGTGTAACGAGCACGGCAGCATCCTGATTTTTGACGAAGTGATGACCGGGTTTCGAGTTGCCTTGGGTGGCGCGCAGGCACATTACTCAATTGTTCCCGATTTAACCTGCCTGGGTAAAATCGTGGGTGGCGGTATGCCGGTAGGCGCCTTTGGCGGCAAGCGCGACATCATGCAAAACATCTCGCCGATGGGACCGATCTACCAGGCGGGTACACTGTCAGGAAACCCACTAGCCATGGCGGCAGGGGTTGCGCTTCTGACCAAGCTTCAGGTACCCGGCTTTCATGATGCGCTCACTCAGCGAGTGGAAACGCTGTGCAACGGTTTGCAGGAGCGTGCCAACGCGGCTGGCGTACCCATGATGACGCAGTCGGCCGGTGGGATGTTCGGCATTTTCTTCACCTCACAAAGCCGAGTAGATAACTTTGCCCAGGCAACCGCCTGTGACCCTGAAGCTTTCCGCCGTTTCTTCGGTGCGATGCTGGATCACGGCGTGTATCTGGCCCCTTCCGCGTTTGAAGCCGGATTTATGTCGAGTGCGCATACGCCAGAAGATATTCAGTACACGCTGAATGCCGCCGAAAAAGCCTTTAACATAATGTAACCGAACGTAACGCCTGCTAAACTTCAAAAAGCCGCTCATACCGAGCGGCTTTTGTGGTTAGCGAGGTCGCCACTATGTCGATAATAACGCCTATTCCGATGGCCTTGATTGCCGCACTTGCCATTGGCTTCCCTTTTAGCGCCCATGCGTTCGAGGAGCAGGAAATGGATAACATTCATATCATGATGGAAGGCACCCCGGGTGCGGTATTTTCTGCCCACTGGCGTATCACCCAGAACGGCCAAACCATTGAGCATATCGAGGAGCGTGGTACGGTTCCCACTGAGTATTCATTTACCGGGTCAGCACTTGAGGGCACGGTTAAACTGTTAAGCGAGAATCAGCGCCTGGAAGTAGATATTCAAAAAGGGGGTAATCGTTCGCGTTCATCCACCCAGGGCGCTGGTGGAACGTTAACCGTGGGGGTTCGTTAGGGCGCTTTTTATTGTAGATATAAATTGTCGCAAGCAAAAAACCGCCCCGAGAGGGGCGGTTTGAATAAACCTTAAGCCGTCTGCTTATTGGCCTTGGCTTACTGTGTTGATGTTGCCATTGCCATAAGTCACGATGCTGGAGGTATGCTGACCGCCCCAGAAAGAACCGCTTTGAGAAACGTTATGCTCGTTAAAGCTGCCAACAGTATTGATATAGGAGTCATGGCCATAGCCAGACTGCATAACGTTATGAGTATTGTGGTTGCCACTGGCTAAAATAGTGCTTTCCAGCGAATAACCATCTTGGTTAACGGTGGCAACGTTATTGTTTCCATCCAGGTATGCATAGCTATCGTTGTAAGAACCGTTCTGGGTAATAGCGGCATTATTGAAGGTGCCGATTTCTTCAACGACAGATTTGTTGGCAAACCCTTCCTGATTAACGGTCGCAGTATTATTGCCGCCTTCCTGGTAGGTATAGCTGTCGTTGAACCGGCCATCCTGAGTCACGTTGGCGTTATTGAAGCTACCCACTTGCGTTGCTACAGACAGGTTTTTTGAACCGTCTTGATCAACGCTAGCATCATTGTTACTACCTTCCTGATACACAGTAGAGCTGTTCCATGCGCCTAACTGAGTTACTTCCGCTGAGTTCCCTTGACCAATTTGGTCGATACCTGAGTTGTTACGGCCAGGCAGGGTTGTTGCAACACCTGCAATATCATCCTGTGATACGGTAGTGGAGTTAAAGCCGCCTTCTTGATAAACACGCGACGTTTGTGTTCCCCACTGAGTTACATCGTTAGTATTGTTATTGCCACTTTGATAGATAGTCGAGTCACTTCCTGCGAACTGTGCGAAAGCACCAGTGCTCATAGCGAAAGTAACAGCAGCGGCGATAGCGGTGATTTGTGTTTTCATGTTGTTTCCCCATCCTTTTATGCTTGCTTTGGTTGTTACTGAGACAAAAGAAGTATTGCTCAGTAGGTTTCGACGGTGACTGGTCGTGTATAGCCAGAGGATGCTTGTTGCTCTATGCCTATGTTGCGATAGCCACTCCCCGATTGTGAAACTTGTATGTCGCTTCTTAAGCCAGTCTGAGAAACATAGGTTGCTAATTCTTGCTGGTTTCCAGACTGATTAATAATTGCATTATGATGATTGCCGGCTTGAAGAATGACGCCATAATTCTTACCGCCAACCTGAGTAATTGAAGCAGTATTCTCATTACCGCGTTGACCGATGTGTGAAAAATTACCTATTTGATAAGCGGCAGAATAAGACTGCTTAACGGTTGCCTGATTGTTATTACCTATTTGAGAAATAACGCTGTAATTTCCTTGATAGGTTTGTGTGTCAACCTGATTAAAGTACTGCTCAATACGATTTTTATCTGCATTGGCATTACTGGTAAACGCTAAGAGTACCGCCATTAATAGCAAAGTGTTCATTAATTTTTGTTTGAGTAGCACTGTTGAGTGCTGAACGTCTGCTAATCTACGATTCATTTTCTTTACTCTTAGATGCTAATGTAAATTTAATTCATGTGTTGAGTGTGGACTATTTAAAGTTTTACGCTATCAGTAATTTTGTTATTTTAATGGCGCATTTTCTAATGTTTTTATACGCCTTATTGATGAGCCATTTCATACTTTATAAATAATGAGTATGACCAATATTAAAAAAGCGGCTTAGCCTAAGGCAAAGCCGCTTGATTTTAAAAAAATTACTTGATGGAGAATAATAATTATAAAAGAGAGGGTGCTTATAGCATGGGCGTAGGCGCGCTTAAATATTCTGACAAAATAGTCTCTTGAAAGTTAACGCCATTGGAAAGATTCCAAAGATTGTTTTCAACACCACGGGCTACTAAATGAATAACGGCGGATTCAATGGCCGACATAACCGCCATTTGAACAGGCTCATTAGTAGTAATCCCCACCTCGGCTTCCAATAAGCGCCGGAAATCAATAAAGCGATAGACGCCTGCTCTTACTTCTTTAGAGTAGATAGTTTTCGTTGTGGTGACGTTAGCCAGTACTTCACCTGTGGATATCTCAACGGCGCGTAAGTTAACCGTTACTTGGTCGACCTGATACTGCCCTGAGGCTCCAATACCGAAATACTCAGCACCCGCCCCCCCAGTACGTACATTGGATTCATACGCAATAATGCCGCCTTCTAACATTACCGAGGCCGCGCGTAGTGAAGGAAGCGTATCTGGCTGGCCAAAGCGCTCAAACTCTGCGCGTATAATGCGTCGCTCCGTAAGCAGGTTTTGTAATCCCACCCGTTCAAGAGGAATAAACCAGCCTGAGTCGGCTAGTGCACCGGTTAGCATTGCCGCCGCCCCCTGGGTAACGGCGGTCGAAAATGTACTGGCCGGCGCGGGTCGATATTGGCCGGTTTGATCTCTAAAATCATAAACCGATACAAAAATTTTTCCGGCAGGCGGCGGCAATGAAACAAGGTCCTGGTAAGTTGCCCCACGCGGCGTAAGCGTTGCTTGAGCGCCTTCTAAATTTTCAGAGTTCGCAACCATACCCGCACAACCGCTAAGCAGCGCGAGCATTATAAGAGAAGCAATGAATTTCATGATGTTCCCCTGACAGCATCTAGGATAGTGGCGAGGCTTTTTAAGCCTTATTGGTTTTTCGTTATTAATCTTTCAGGATTGAAAGTCAGGCTCGATTGCTAAGGATTAAATAATCCGCCAACGCTGATATTCGTTACATCGCCGGTTACTTTATCGATGACACGTACAATCAATTGCCCGCCTTCGTCGCGGACCACCACACTAAAGTCACCGCTATCAAAGGAACCCTGGCCGACATTACCTGCGCCAACATCTGAAATAAGTTGGGAAATCAAGCGGCTTTCCAGACTTTGAACTAGCCTTTCAGTGGAGGATATTGTCTCAATACCTCTCGAATTAGGGTCTGTATTGGTATCTTGCGATTGCGCTTTACCCAATAGGTAGGTACCCATAAAAGGGTCGCCACCAAAAGAGGGGTTTAGGGGACGATAAATCAACTCGCCGGCGGATGCGGTTGACGCTATCAATGTGCCCAGCGTTACGGCTAGCAGTGTGTGTCGGGCGGACCTTTTTATAGCATTCATTAACGTATCTCCTCTCTTCCCAAGTCTTTGTCGGAGGTCAGCGCCGAGGCTATTTGTTGGCGTAGCAGCGCTTCTTCGACGATTTGTACCGCTTCTCCTGCGGCGCGATCAGCTTCACTAATCCTTGGAGAAAGCTGTGTGCGAAAATACATACGGTTTCCATCCATCACCCATATTTGGCTGCCCCAGCGAGCATCGGGGCGTTCTTGTATCGTGATGGTGGCATTACCAATAATCAGGTTGTCCATGGCACGTTGACTAAACGCGCGATAAAATGTCTTACCCGCCATGGTAATGGTGCGGTCTACCATTACCCCGGTCAGTTCGCTACTAGCCCTTTTAACACTTTCCACTTCAGGGCCATCGGGACTTGATAGCTGATTAATAGAATCGATTTCCTCTTGTTCACTTGAGGGTGATACATCAATCGGTGATTGCGTCTCACTGGCCATTAATGGTGATAATAGGAATAGGAAAAGCACACAGTGTGGAGTTAAATAACGAAGAAAAGACATCACGATATAACCTCACGCCAGTGTTGTTATTAGTTTTTTAGTCCACGGGGTTTATCGATAGCCGGAAGAATAGGCCCGAGATTTTGATGGATCCAGTTCAAAGCTTGTATACGGTTATGTACATTTATTTTTCGGAATATATTATAAAGATGTGACTTAACCGTATGCTCGCTAACAAATAACCGCTCAGCAATTTGTTGATTAGAAGAACCTGCTTTTAGCAACGAAATAATTTCAATTTCACGGTTGGTTAGGCCGCAGGTTGGTCTAAACGCATTGTTTTGTGATTTGCGATAAAAAAGGATTAGCCGAGCCATTAACTCGCGCGACATCCAAAGCTCACCATCTAATAAGGCATGTACGCCTTTACAAATAATATCCAAACTCTGTTCGCGATAAAAAACACCTGTTAAATGGGCACAGGAAAGCGCTTCTAAAGCATGATTCATATTGCGGATATTAAACGCGGCAAGCGTTGCTTTTGATAATGCTTCAGGTAACTGATCTTGCCATTCGGGTAAGGCATCGATACTGATATGATCGCTATCAATAAGCAGCAGAAGCTTTTCTGATGTACCTGCAGGAAGCGAAGAATGACGTGAGTAAACACTTACTTGGTAGCCGGTATGCTTATTTAGATATTCTGCAAATAGCTGAGATTGAGGGCTTTGCTCTGTAAGGATATATACCGAGTCGGGTGACTGTTCCTTTTTCATGATAACGCCTCTGGTAAGAAGGAGTGAGCTGGCAACAAAATCAGTGTCGACTATAAGTGTGTTTTCGTAAAGTTTTGTTACTAGATTATTTTAAAAATAACCTATGTCAACCAAGCTATAAATCGAATTATTTTTAATAACTTATTGTTAGTAAATATCTTTTATTAATATTTAGGATATTTTTAACTAAATTATTATGTACATTTGGTAACATTTTGTTAGATATAGAACGATTTTGTTGGGCGTACACTGACCTACTGACGTTTGGAGAAAAGTAATGGCCACGGTAAATACCCTTGTTCTAGCCAGCAGTAATGCAGGAAAACTAAAAGAATTCAATCAGTTACTTTCACCATTGGGGTTTGATGTACGCCCCCAAGCAGACTTTGGCGTACATGATGTTGAAGAAACGGGGCTGACTTTTGTCGAAAACGCACTGCTGAAAGCCCGTGAAGCGAGCCGTATCAGCGGCTTTCCGGCACTCGCCGATGATTCTGGATTAGAAGTCGATGCCCTTTCCGGCGAGCCGGGAATTTATTCCGCGCGCTATGCCGGCGAGCCTAAAAGTGACCAGCGTAATAATGAAAAGCTCTTAGCAGCATTAAGTGACTATGCTGAGGGTCAGCGTACGGGACGCTACTGGTGCGTACTGGTGTATTTGCGTCACCCGTTGGACCCGGTGCCGGTAATTGTCCAACGTAGCTGGGAAGGAGAGTTGCTTGCCCACCCTCGCGGGGAAGGCGGCTTTGGCTATGACCCGCTGTTCTGGCTTCCTGATCAGGCCATGAGTGTGGCTGAACTACCCAGCGAAATGAAAAATCGTTTGAGCCATCGAGGACGGGCGCTCACAGGGTTGGTCGATATGCTTAAGGTGGCGCATGGCTAATCCACTGCCACCGCTATCGCTCTATATCCATACGCCCTGGTGTGTGCGTAAGTGTCCGTATTGCGATTTTAACTCTCATGAGCCTAACGGTGAGTTGCCTGAAGTCGATTATTTAAAAGCGCTACTAAGCGATTTGGACGGCGATTTAGCGTTAGCCGCTGAGCGACAGATCCACACCATTTTTATCGGTGGCGGTACGCCAAGCCTTATGTCACCTGCGTTTTATGAACGTCTTTTCAGTGAAATACGCGCGCGTCTAGCATTTGCGCCGGGTATTGAAATCACCATGGAGGCGAATCCCGGCACCACCGAGCAGACGCGCTTTATTGGCTATCGCGAGGCCGGTATTAACCGCCTCTCGCTGGGTACGCAGAGCTTTCAGCCAGCCCAGCTCAAGGCGCTGGGGCGTATTCATGGTGGCGAAGAAGCTATCAGCGCGGTAGGGCAGGCGCGCGCGGCGGGCTTTGATAATATCAATATCGATTTAATGCATGGATTGCCCGACCAGACGCCTTCCTTGGCACTTGCGGATATTGATCAGGCGCTAGACCTTTCGCCGGATCATCTCTCTTGGTATCAGCTCACGCTTGAACCCAATACGGCGTTTCATTCACAGCCCCCCGTGCTGCCTGAAGAAGAAGCACTTTGGGATATTCAGGAGCTAGGCCACCAGCGGTTAGAGCAGGCAGGTTTTGCGCGCTACGAAATTTCAGCCTATTCCCAGCCTGGAAGGCAGAGCAGGCATAATCTCAACTATTGGCAGTTTGGTGATTACCTGGGTATTGGCGCCGGTGCCCACGGCAAGCTGACAACTATCGATACAGATGGGCAGTGGCATATTGAGCGACGCTGGAAAACGCGTCAGCCCGAGGCTTATTTACGGCGGGCTAGCGATCCTCGGGGCTTTTTAGCGGGCAAACAGCCGATTACCATTGACGAGCTGCCGCTGGAATTCGCCATGAATGCGCTGCGTTTAACCGAAGGCGTTAGCATGCAAGCCTGGTCACGGCATACCGGGCAGGTCGATGCGGTGCTCCTGACACGTTTACAAAGGGCCCACAAAAAAGGACTTTTGATGGAAATGCCTGAAAAGCTGCGTGCATCGCCTCAAGGTCTATTATTCTTGAATGAGTTGCTGGAGTGTATCAGCGACGAATGACTTAAGCGCAAAGACAAACAAGGAGTGAGCGATGCGTATTTCTCGACTACTGACCCCATTGGCTGCCGCAATTTTAGTGGCGGGCTGTGCAACGTCTGATCCTTACGGTGGCCAGACACAACGTTCTTCTACTGGTATCGGTACCGGGATTGGCGCCGCGGTAGGCGCAGCAGCGGGCGCCCTTTCTGGCGATGGCAGCACCAGCCGCCGCGACCGTGCCTTGATTGGTGCAGCCGTTGGTGCCGCTGCGGGCGCGGGTGTAGGTGCTTATATGGACCGCCAGGAGCAGCAATTACGTCAGAATCTGCAGGGTTCGCGCATCGAAATCGACCGTCGTGGCGACGATATCGTGCTGAATATGCCCAGCAGCGTTACGTTCGGTTTTGATTCTTCTGACCTGACCAGCGATGCGCGCAGCGCACTCAATGAAGTCGCAAACGTGGTTTCTCAATACACCGATACCCGCGTGAATATTGCCGGGCATACTGATAGCACGGGCGACGCCAGTTACAATCAGCGCCTGTCTGAGCGTCGTGCTCAAGCCGTCGGCAATTACCTGAGTCAAAATGGCGTTTCGTCTTCACGTCTTAACACTATGGGATACGGGGCTAACCAGCCCGTTGCCAGCAATAATACCGATCAGGGCCGAGCGCAAAACCGTCGGGTAGAAATTACCTTGACGCCAACGGGCAACGGCCAAAGATAAGCGACCCGTGTAACCCGCGCATTGTCCTTCAAAGCCCGCTATGCTCCCATAGCGGGCTTTTTTGTTCACTTGATGTCGAGCGACCATGCTGTCTTATCAACACGCTTATCATGCCGGTAACTTTGCCGATGTACACAAGCATCTAACCCTTTACAGCGTTAATAATTATTTATTACGTAAAAAAACAGCCATTACATATGTAGATACGCACGCGGGGCGTGGACTTTATCCACTTGCCACTAAAGAGACACAGCGGCTCCAAGAGTACCGCGAGGGCATTTGGCCTTTATGGCAGAAGCGCGATCAGCTAACAGACCCTCTGTTAACGGATTGGATGGATGTCTTAACAGGCGCACAGCCAGCGCCTAGCGAGCTTACCCACTATCCGGGATCGCCTTGGTGGTTTGGAAAGTCGTTACGCACTCAGGATCAACTGCGCCTTTTTGAGCTGCATCCCGGCGAGCACCAGCACTTGGCCGCTCAAGAGCTAGCTACCCAGGCGCGACGCATTTATGGCGATGGGCTTGATGGGTTAAGCACTATGCTACCGGTAGCCACGCCACGACTTTGCGTATTAATTGACCCAAGTTTTGAGCGTAAAGCGGAGTATCAGGAGGTAGCCGATGCCGTCGCTTATACGTTTGAAAAGGCGCGCCATGGCGTAGTGTTAGTCTGGTATCCGCTGCTGCCAGCGGGTCATCATCACGTACTGCTAGACGCGCTGAAGACGAGTGGCGTGCGTAAGATATGGCGTAGCGAGCTTTTGCTGCGTGAGCTGGGCGAACAGACCCATGGTATGTACGGCAGCGGTATGCTGGTGATTAACCCGCCCTGGGGGCTGGATGAGCGCCTGGAGGCAGCAATGGCCCAGCTTACTCCCTACCTTGGGGATGAAAGCCGCTATGAAGCACAGTGGTGGGTCGAGGAGTAGCTAGGGTTATATAACTTCCAGCGTAGTTTTGACCCGGTCCAGCACCACGGTGGTTTTAAACCATTTGACGTTGGGGTTGTTGTGAAACAGGGTGTCGCAGAGCTCCTGAAACCGGCTCATGCTGGGCACCAGTAATACCAGCATGAAGTCCGCCTCACCGGTAACGTAGTAACACTGCTGAATCTCAGGCCCGGAAAATTGGGCCTTGAGCAGCGCCAAGTCAGCAGCATGCGTTTTAACCGCCTGTACTTCGACCAGTAAGGTAATGACCTGGCCCAACCTATCGGGGTCAAGCACCGCCACGCTCGCCTGGATAAAGCCACCGTTTTTAAGCTTTTGTATACGTCGCTGGACGGAAGCCGTGGAGAGATGGACGGTTTCAGCCAGCTCGCGAAGCGGCGTCTGGCAATCCTTCTGTAAAAGTTCTAGCAGGGTTCGGTCAAAGTCATCAAGCATAATAAAGCCAGCCAAGTGAGAAATTTTCTCGCTGACAGTAGGTAATACAAGCGCCTTTATCAAGTGTGTTGCAATAAAATAACGCCAAATTTAACTAACCAGAAATGGCTTATGCACGCTAACCCCAATACGCCGCTGGGCGTCACGCTGAATGTGATAGCCTCGGCCTTGTTTGCTTTACTGTTTGCCTATACCGCTCTGCTTCCTTCCATGGAGGGGGGCGAACTGTACGGATGGCGTATTCTGCTGACATTTCCCTGCTTGAGCCTGTTTATTCTATGGCGGGGCTATGGAACGCAAATAGTCGCCATTGGTCGGCGCCTGCTCACAGAGCGTTACTTCTGGGCTACACGGCTGATATCAGCGTTTATGCTGGGCATTCAGCTGTGGCTATTCATGTGGGCGCCGGGCAATGGCCACGGGCTGGCGGTCTCGTTGGGCTATTTTATAATGCCGATCACCATGGTGATTATCGGACGTATCGCGTTCGGCGATCGGCTGTCAGGCTTTCAGAAGATTGCTTGTCTGCTGGCGGTGGCGGGCATCGCTAATCAGTTAGTCATATCACAAACGCTGGCCTGGACTACCCTGGCGGTGTGTTTCGGCTATCCGGGCTACTTCTGGCTTAGGCGTAAAACCGATACCAATCATATTGGCGGGCTCTGGTGGGATATGCTGCTCAGCCTGCCGGTATGTGTTTACTTTATTCTTGATGGCGGCCACATAGCGGCGACGCCCGCGTTTAGTATCGAAGCGTTGGGGTTGGTAGCTGGGCTGGGTTTGCTCAGTGCGCTCGCTCTGGGTTTTCAGGCGCTTTCTGCTCCGCTGCTCAATCTGAGCCTGTTTGGCCTTTTGGTGTATGTTGAACCCATACTGCTGTTGGGCGTGGCGCTGCTTTTAGGCGAGGTGATTGTTCCTCACGAGTGGCCAACGTATATCGCGATTTGGTTAGCCGTGATGGTACTTGCACTAGAAGGTTGGCAGCATTTCAAAAAATCGAGGGCGATATTACCCACCGTTTAAACAAGCGTGCCCAGCAATAAATTGTTAATCACTAGCAATATCAAGTGGCTACTCTGCATTAAAGTCGTTCATGCATACTCAAGAAATGATCATTTTAATGCGTCTTGAGGATGGGGGAGGATAGGGCGATACACGATACGTCCAATCTACCGGTGGAGATGCTAAATGAGCCTTAACCCTACCCCTTTTTCCGCCGATGTGGTCGGCAGTCTTCTGCGACCCACCGCTATTAAAAATGCTCGCCAGGCGCATCAAGCCGGTGAACTGGATGCCCGTGATCTGCGTCGCGTCGAGGATGAGGCCATTGCCCATGCGGTGAAAAGCCAGTGCCAGTGTGGCTTGAAAGTGGTGACCGATGGTGAGTTTCGTCGCGCCTGGTGGCATTTCGATTTTTTTGAAGGTCTTGAAGGCATTGAAGGCTACGATGCCGAGCAGGGTATCCAATTTGCCGGTGTGCAGACCAAGTCGCGCAACGTGCGCGTGACGAGCAAATTGGAATTTGGTCGTCATCCAATGCTTGAAGACTTTACATTTCTTGCCAGCATTGCTGAGGGCACGGTGCCCAAGATGACCATTCCGAGCCCCAGCGTACTGCATTTTCGGGGTGGACGTGGCGTGGTCAGTGAAGAGGCTTATCCGAATATCGACGACTTCTTCATCGACTTGGCGAACCTCTATAAAGATGCGATCAGCGCGTTTTATGCCGCTGGCTGTCGCTACCTTCAGCTTGACGATACCGTCTGGGCGTACCTGTGCTCGCAAGAGCAGCGCGCCTTGGTGATCGAGCGCGGAGAGGATCCGGACCATCTGGCCCAAGTGTATGCCGAGGTTATCAACCAAGCGCTTGAGGACAAGCCGCATGATCTGGTGGTGGGCATGCACGTGTGCCGCGGCAACTTCCGCTCTACCTGGATATCCGAAGGCGGCTACGAGCCGGTTGCCGAGCTGCTGTTTGGCTCGGTCAATATTGACGCTTTCTTCCTGGAGTACGACTCCGACCGCGCCGGTGACTTCGAACCCCTGCGTTTCATCAAGCCTGGCCATCAGAAAGTGGTACTGGGGCTCGTTACTACCAAAACCGGCGAACTCGAAGACCCGGAAACGATCAAGGCGCGCATTCATGAAGCGGCGCGTTTCGTACCGCTCGAGCAGCTTTGTCTGAGCACCCAGTGTGGTTTCGCCTCCACGGAAGAGGGCAACACGATCACCGAGGCCGAGCAGCAGGCCAAGCTCGCGCTGGTCGTGCAGGTCGCCCGAGAGGTCTGGGGCGAGTAGCGCCGAACACGTTCACATTCGCACCTTTCAAACCCCGCCGGCGCCGATGCGTTGGCGGGGTTTTTTTGATTTAAATGGCGTGAAAGTACTTACCTACCTATCGGTAGGTAGTATATTGCGCAGCTCCTTTCATCAGCGCTTTATGAGGTGTGTGCAAATGGCACGTTCAAAGGCGACCCAGCGTATCGTCGAGGCGGCGGTGACGCACTTTGCCGCGGCGAGTTACGACGGCGCCTCGCTATCCGCTATCGCCGAGGCAGTGGGAATCCGCAAGGCGTCGCTCTACGCTCACTTTGCGTCCAAGGAGGCGCTCTTCATGGCGGCCTTCGAGGAGGCTCTCACCAAAGAGCGCGCCTTCGCCGACGACTGCTTTGCCGACGAAGGCAGCGAGGCGCTCCCCGGCTCTCACTACTGCCAGGCGCTGGTGCGCCGCTTCGGTGAGGTCGCGCATCTGCGCTTTTTCCTGCGCGCAAGCTACATATCGCCGGTCACGCTCACCGAGCCGGTCGACGCACTGCACGAAACGTATCTTGCGCAGTTGAAGGCCCATTTTCTGGACAAGCTGTCGCGCTGGGAAAAGGCGACCATCACGCCGACATCGACCCAGGTATCGCGATTTGGCGAAGCCTACCTCGGCATCGTCGACAGCCTCCAGGTTAAATTGATCTACACCACTGCCGAGCTCGCCGAAAGCCGCTTGGCGGCGCTTTTGAGCGTGTTCGAAGACTCACTGATCCACCATCTCGATACGGATAAAACGTCATGACCCAGCAAGCGACACATCGCATCCAGTCCATCGGGACCGGGCTTCTCATTTTACTGGCGCTGATCACCGCGCTGGACGCCATGGCCATCGACATGTACCTGCCGGGCATGCCGAACATTGCCGAGGATCTCGGGGTGTCTGCCGGCCATATTCAGCAGACCCTGGCGGTCTTTCTAATCGGACTGGCAGTCGGGCAGGCCATCTACGGACCGCTGCTGGACCGCTTTGGCCGCCGCTGGCCGCTTTTGGCCGGGCTTGTGGTGTTTATCGGGGGCTCGATTCTCGCTGCCCTGGCCCACTCCTTCGAGATGCTGATGGCCGCCCGCTTTCTGCAGGCGCTCGGCGCATCGGCGGGGCTGGTGGCGCCGCGCGCGATCATCGACGACGTCTACGAGCTCAAAGAATCGGCGCAGAAGCTCTCCATTCTCATGCAGGTGATGATGGTGGCCCCGATCGTGGCCCCGGTACTGGGCGGACTGGTGCTGCTCTATGCCGAGTGGCACATGATCTTCTGGGTCATGGCGGCGCTGGCCCTGATCACGCTGGTGTGGGGGCTCGTCAGCGTGCCGGATACGCTGGCAACTGAGCAGCGCGTGGCACTCAGCGGGGCGAGCATCGTGAAAGGCTACGCGCGGCTTTTTGTACAGCCGGTGTTCATGCTCTACAGCGTGGCAAGCGGGTTGGTGCTTGGGGCGTTTTTCTCTTATATCAGCGGCTCGTCGTTCGTGTTCATGGAGCACTTCGGACTGAATTCGACCCAGTACAGCCAGCTCTTCGCCGCCAACTCCGTGGGTCTGGTGGTCGGCGGGGCGGTTAGCAACGCGCTCATCAAGCGCGAGTGGTCGACGTTTCGCGTCATGATGGCGGGTACGGCGATTTACACCCTGGCCGGCGCGGCGCTCTGGTGCGTCAACGTCCTCGGCGCGCCGACGCTTCTGACCTACGGCCTCATTCTGGGGCTCGCGATCGCCTCGCTCGGCATGGTGTTCGGTAACGTGATGGCGTTGATCATGAATGCGGCGGATTCCCCCGCCGGCGTGGCTTCGGCGCTGATGGGCGTACTTCAGTACCTGCTCTTCGCCGTGGTCGGCTTTGCGGTCAGCCTGACCACCGTCAGCCCTTCTCAGCTGCCGGCCACCATCGCTGTATGTGGGGTGTTGGCGTTGGTGCTGTGCTGGATGGCAAGGCTTAAAACTCAGGGCGCTGCCTATCCGAGTGGCGCCACCGGATCGGCTTGAGCCGACCGGTGATAGCGCTTTGCGCCCATCAGGACGACCTGATGGGCGCTTTTGTTTTTACTTGCCGATACAGAAGCTGCCGAAAATCTCGCCCAGCAAATCATCAGCGCTAAAGTCGCCGGTAATTTCACCGAGTGCCTGCTGCGCGTCGCGCAGGTCTTCGGCAAGCAGTTCGCCTGCCCCATAGCCGTCTAGCTGAGCACGCCCTGTGTCGAGCGCTGCCATTGCCCGGTCGAGGGCGTCCAGGTGGCGTCGGCGTGCGGAGAAACGTCCTTCGGTGGTGGCGGCAAAGCCCATTACGTCCTTAAGGTGGGTTTTTAAGTTATCCACACCGGCACCGGTTTTGGCCGATAGGCGTAACGTCGGTGTGGCTGTGGATAAATCAATGCCTGCTGGTTCGGCACTGGTATCGATTTTGTTACGCACCAGGGTCAGACGGCTCTGATCAGGCAGCCTTGCCACAAACTCCGGCCAGATGACCATGGGGTCCGTTGCTGCGGTAGTGGACGCATCGACCAGTAGCAGTACGCGGTCGGCTTTTTCAATTTCGGTCCAGGCGCGGGCAACGCCGATTTTTTCGACGGCATCCGGTGTATCGCGCAACCCGGCGGTATCAATGATGTGCAGCGGCATACCATCGATATGAATATATTCGCGTAGAACATCCCGCGTGGTGCCGGCAATATCGGTAACAATGGCGGTGTCTTGCTCAGTCAACGCGTTAAGCAGGCTGGATTTGCCAGCATTAGGGCGCCCGGCAATCACCACGCTCATTCCTTCGCGCAAGAGCGCGCCTTGCCCGGCTGCCTTGCGTACATCGCTGAGCCCTTGCTGGACGCCTTCCAGACGCTTGGCGACATGTCCGTCAGCCAGGAAGTCGATCTCTTCTTCAGGGAAGTCGATGGCGGCTTCTACATAGACACGCAGCTCGATAAGCTGCCCGACTAGATCGCCAACCCGCTTTGAGAACTCCCCTTGCAGCGAGCGCACAGCATTCTCTGCGGCCGAGCGTGACGTCGCGTCAATTAGATCGGCGATGGCTTCGGCCTGGGCGAGGTCGAGCTTATCGTTTAGAAAAGCGCGCTCGGAAAATTCGCCGGGCCGGGCTAACCGCGCACCCAAGGCCACACAGCGTTCGAGCAGCATGTCCATGATGATCGGGCCACCGTGCCCCTGCAGCTCCAGCACGTCTTCACCGGTAAACGAGTGCGGGCCGTTAAACAGTAGCGCGATGCCTTCGTCAATAACGCTTTCAGGGCCTTTAAATGGGCCGAAGTAAGCGTTTCGGGGCGTGGGGCAATCACCGAGTATGGCCTTGGCGATATCCCGGCAGGCAGGCCCGGAGACGCGGATAATGCCTACACCACCGCGGCCAGGCGGAGTGGCCAGCGCAGTAATCGTATCCTGGGTGTAAAGTCGTTCAACCATGGCGCGCCTCTTTAATAGATGCCTACATTGTGAATTTGTCGTCTTTAAAACGCCAGACCCCCGCACTAGGGCGGGGGTCTGTTAGCAAAGCGTTGGGGGATTACTTGGTTCGCATCCCTTTACCCACGCTTGGGTCTTTCTCGATGCTGCGCGTTATGAAGTACTGCTGCGCGACCGAAATGATGTTGTTGACTACCCAGTAAATTACCAGGCCAGCCGGGAACCACAGGAAGAAGAAGGTGAAGATAATCGGCAGCATCTTCATGATCTTCGCCTGCATCGGATCCGGCGGTGTCGGGTTCAGCATCTGCTGAACAAACATAGACGCACCCATCAAGATCGGCAGAATGAAGTACGGATCCTTAATCGACAGATCCTGAATCCAGAAGATAAACGGCGCGTGACGCAGCTCAACGGATTCCAGCAACATCCAGTAAAGCGCGATAAATACCGGCATCTGGATCACGATGGGTAAACAGCCACCTAAAGGATTGATCTTCTCCTTTTGGTAGAACTTCATCATCTCTTGAGACATTTTCTGGCGATCATCGCCATACATCTCTTTAAGACGCTGCATTTCCGGGCCCAGCTTACGCATGCGTGCCATGGACTTGTAAGCCTTGGCAGACAGCGGGAAGAGCACCAGCTTAACCACAACCGTCAGCAGAACAATCGACCAGCCCCAGTTGCCCACGATGTCGTGGATCTTGTCCAGCAGCCAGAACAGCGGGTTGGCAATAAACCACAGCCAGCCGTAGTCGACGGTTAAGCGCAGATTAGGTGCCACTTGCTCAAGATAATCCTGAACCTTAGGACCCATATACAGCGTTGCGCCGAGTGTTGCTTCGCTATTAGCCGCGACATTGCTGGTCGGGCCTGCAAAGGCAACTACATTGCGATCGCTTGAATCGGTCGTAACGTAGTAAAGGTTTTGCTGATCTTGTGCCGGCGCCCAGGCGGACACGAAGTAGTGCTGAATAATCGCGATCCAGCCGCCTTGTGCTTCACGGTTCTCAAAGTTGCGGTTTCGAATATCTTCGAAATCAACCTTTTCATACCGCGCATCAGGCGTGGAGTAGGCTGCACCAATATAGGACTTCATGCCCAAGGCAACGCCGCTTGACGGGTCCGGGCTGTTATCACGTGCCAGTTGGCCGATAAAGCGAGCGCTAACCGGCGCATCGGTATTATTGGCAACATAGTAATTGACGTTAACCGCATAATTTCCGCGTTCGAAGGTAAGCCGCTTGGTGATCTCAACGCCATTAATCTCAGCGCGTAGATCGACATTCAGCTGGTCTTCGTCATCGCTCATGCGATAGGCGCTGCTTTCCGGGGTAAAGGCAATACGGCTTGCCTGACCGTCCAGCTGCAAGCCTGAGCGCGCAACGTAGCTGCGCGTTGCATTGTCTGAAAGCAACACGTAGTTGCGCTCAGTATCCAACGTCATCTTGTGTTGCGGCAGTGCGGCGTACACGATATCGCCGCCATGCGGATCAATACGCACGTCGAGTACGTCGGTGGCCACTGCGATCAGGTCACGGCTGGACGTTTCGCTTTCCGCGTCGCCAGGCATGCCTTCGTCAATCGCCGTATTGGGCGCCGACGTAGATGGAACGGCTAAACCGTTTTCGTCTTCGCTATTGCTTAAGGGCGCATTGCTCGTGCTTTGTGTAATCTCAGGCGTCGAGTCGTAATCTGTCGGCCCATAATCCTGATTCCACTGAATGACCAGTAGATAGGCAAGTACTGCCAGTGGAATCAGTAATAGAAGTCTTTTTACGTCCATGAGGGTTCTGCCCGCTGGGTGATGAACATGCTAATGGCGCAGTATCATTTACTCGACCCATGACACACGAAAGCCTGCCAAGCGGCAGGCCAAGGTCGAGCGGCGAGATGCGTCGTCAAGAGTCACGTGTTACGCCATCAGACGGTGGTGCTACTGATACCGTTTGGGCGTCACGCTGAAGCCGTTTCCACATGCCATGTAACTGGCGAAAAAGCGTTTCGTTATCGATGTCCTGTACGCCGCGCTTAGCAAGTATCACGATATCCATTGAGGGTAGGTGATCCTGGCGAAGGCGGGCGGATTCTCGAACAAGACGCTTAAAGCGGTTGCGATCGACAGCACGTTTTACATTTTTTTTGCTGACCACCAGTCCGACGCGGGGATGTCCCCGGGTACTCATGCGCGCTAACGCCATCATACCTTTGCCATGAACTTTGAGGTCGGCCTGTTCAAACACGTGACTAAAATCCCCGGCATTTAGCAGACGTAAACACCGGGGATAGCCTTGATGCGGCACACGCAATCCGAGATCAGGCGCTCAGACGCTTGCGGCCTTTGGCGCGGCGGCGTGCGAGTACGGCACGGCCGTTTTTGGTTGCCATACGAGCACGGAAGCCATGCGCGCGCTTGCGCTTGAGAACGCTGGGTTGAAAAGTGCGTTTCATAACTCGTTATTCCCACGTGGTTTAGGACGGATGTGAATCCAAAAGACCCGGTCCAGTGAGGAAACTAGCCGGGGAGTTTCAAATCAAGACCGGAAATTGTAGAGACTTCCCGCGCCGGGTGCAATTTTTCCTTGCACAAAAAGCGACAAAAAGGCAATGGGCATTTGCTCTGTGGGTTATCTTCACCCATTACCTTGGCAACTACTATTACTAGTTAAGTATTTTAAAACCCATTGTTATTAATAGTGGGGATACAATTTGTGGATAAGTGATTAATCTTTCTATTTATCATTATTTTAAAATCATAAAAACAATGTGCATAAGTATCGTATAACCGGCAAATAAGCTGTTGGCTTGGTGTGATTAAACCCTTTGGAAAACCGGAAAATCCAATCTATCCCCACGCCGTTAGGGGGGTTGTCCCGAGACCTTAAAGAAAGTTGTCCACAGGCGAAATTGAAGGCTAAACCCGTGTGGATAACCGCGCCTTTGGGCGCTACAATGGTCGGCCGTTTTCAACCGATGGTGAGATGAGTGTCACTCGCGCTTTGGCAGCAGTGCCTGGACTACCTGCAGGACGAATTGAATTCACAGCAATTCAATACCTGGATACGTCCACTCCAGGCAGAAGAAGGAGAGTCCAACGAGCTGCGCTTACTGGCGCCTAATCGCTTTGTGCGCGATTGGGTGAGTGACAAGTATGCTAAGCGGATCAGCGAGCTGATTCGTGAGCTTGCGCCCTCTAAACCGCCTAAGGTAAGCCTTACGGTGGGTAGCCGCCGCCCAGCGGCCCCGGCTCCTCAACCTCGCGATTTGGGCAACCCTGTTTCAGCGGCCACTGACCGTTCGTCGGCGCCTGCTGTACATACGCCGCCGCGCGGAGATATTGCCGATGAGCGTGAAATCGACCAGATGCGCGAACGCGAAGAAGCGCCGCGTCGGCGCAACAACGAGCGCCAGGTTCAGGTGGAGGGAAGCCTTAAGCACGGCAGTGGACTTAATCCTAATTTTACTTTTGATACCTTTGTTGAAGGTAAGTCGAACCAGCTGGCCCGAGCCGCCTCCCGACAAGTGTCGGAAAATCCGGGCGGTGCCTATAACCCACTATTTCTATACGGCGGGGTAGGCTTAGGTAAAACGCACTTGATGCATGCTGTAGGTAACGCATTAGCCGGCCGTCGGGATAATGCCCGAGTGGTTTACCTGCATTCAGAGCGTTTTGTCGCGGACATGGTTAAAGCGCTTCAGCTTAATGCGATTAACGACTTCAAGCGGTTTTACCGCAGCGTTGATGCGCTGTTAATTGACGATATTCAGTTTTTCGCTGGCAAAGAGCGCTCTCAAGAAGAGTTTTTCCACACCTTTAATGCACTATTAGAAGGTGGCCAGCAAATGATTCTTACCTCTGACCGCTATCCCAAAGAGATAAGCGGCGTGGAAGAGCGCTTGAAATCCCGGTTTGGCTGGGGCTTAACGGTGGCAATTGAGCCGCCTGAACTTGAGACCCGAGTCGCTATCTTGATGAAAAAAGCCGACCAGGCTAAGGTCGATTTACCCCATGATGCCGCTTTCTTTATTGCTCAAAAAATCCGCTCTAACGTTCGTGAGCTGGAAGGCGCGCTGAAAAAAGTCATTGCTGACTCACACTTTATGGGTAAACCGATTACCCAGGACTTTATTCGTGAGTCGTTAAAAGATTTGCTCGCGCTTCAGGATAAGCAGGTGGGTGTGGATAACATCCAGCGCACGGTAGCCGAGTACTACAAGATTAAGGTGGCGGATTTATTATCCAAGCGACGCTCGCGTTCGGTGGCTCGCCCCCGGCAGGTAGCCATGGCGTTAGCCAAAGAGCTTACCAATCATAGTCTGCCGGAAATTGGCGATGCGTTTGGAGGCCGTGATCATACAACGGTGCTTCACGCCTGCCGCAAGGTGAAATCCTTGCAAGAGGAAAGCGCGGATATTCGCGAGGATTATAAAAATCTGCTGCGCCTATTAACCAGCTAATCAGCCTGTCGTCTGCAGGTTTTCAGGATATAAACCGGAGTGTTGATGAAATTTTCCATTTCCCGAGAGGCATTGCTGCGTCCGCTGACGCTGGTGGCAGGCGTGGTAGAACGTCGTCAAACGCTGCCTGTACTCTCTAACGTATTGATTCAGGTCGAAGGCGACCAGGTCTCCTTGACCGGTACGGATTTAGAAGTCGAGCTTATCGGGCGTACGGTAGCAAGCCAGGTAGACCAGCCTGGCGCTGCCACAGTGCCAGCTCGCAAGCTGATGGATATTTGTAAATCGCTGCCTGATCAATCAGAGATTCATCTGGCGGTAGAGGATGGCCGTGCGGTACTGCGCAGCGGTCGTTCACGTTTTACACTCTCGACACTGCCGGTCGCCGAATTCCCCAATATTGAAGATGCTGACGGTAGCCAAGAGCTGAGCGTTCCGCGGGGCACGTTAAAACATCTTATCGAAGCCACATCGTTTGCCATGGCTCAGCAGGATGTTCGCTACTACCTCAACGGTATGCTGATTGAGATTCAGAGTAATCTATTACGTACGGTTGCAACCGATGGCCACCGCCTGGCGATGTGCTCACGCCCGGTTGAGGTTGCCGTTAGCCAGTCGCAAAAACTGATTGTACCGCGCAAGGGTATTCTTGAGCTTTCGCGCCTACTTGATGACAGTGACGAGCCGGTCAGCTTAACGCTGGGCTCAACCCATGTGCGTGCCCATACCGGTGACTTTACGTTCACCTCGAAACTGATCGACGGCAAGTTCCCCGATTACGAACGAGTTGTACCGCGCAATGGTGATAAAGTACTGATCGCCGAGCGAGCCGAGCTGCGTCAGGTGTTGTCGCGTACCGCGATTCTCTCCAATGAAAAGTATCGCGGTGTGCGTCTGTATCTTGAGGAGAACAATCTCAAGGTAATGGCCAATAACCCTGAGCAGGAAGAAGCCGAAGAGAACGTGGCGGTTGAATATAACGGCACGGCAATGGAAGTTGGCTTCAACGTAGGCTATCTAGTGGATGTACTGTCTGTATTGAGCGTAGACAGAGTCCAGGTGACGCTGGCGGATCCTAATAGCAGTGCATTGCTTGAAGAGCCGGGTGGTGGCGACGCGCTTTACGTCGTTATGCCCATGCGGCTGTAAATAACCGCCAGGCTGCCTTAATGCCGAGT
This sequence comes from Halomonas sp. AOP7-B1-5, assembly GCF_052353045.1. Taxonomy (NCBI): domain Bacteria; kingdom Pseudomonadati; phylum Pseudomonadota; class Gammaproteobacteria; order Oceanospirillales; family Halomonadaceae; genus Halomonas; species Halomonas sp. AOP7-B1-5. The sequence goes on from NZ_JBQTDC010000006.1 coordinate 98,364, forward strand.
AAGGTGTGTAAAGTAGCCTATGCAGGGAGAGCGGCGCTTCTGACAGCAGCAGCGCCGTTTTCACTTTTTTGCCTGGCTACTCATTGTTGTGGGACTTTAACCAGCGAGCTTGAATGAGCCTGATACAGCTTAACTTCCAGGGCCTGCGGAATTTGATCCCGCTTGAGATGCGTCCCTCATCCAGAATTAATATCATTAGCGGTCCAAACGGCAGTGGTAAAACCAGCCTATTGGAAGGCATTCATATTCTAGGTATGGGACGGTCTTTTCGTACCCGGCAGTTAAAAAATGCCATTCAGGCGGATCAGCCGCATATGACGCTCTACGGGCGCCTTCAAGGTGAGCCTGAGGTTTCGGTAGGGGTTCGTCGGTTAAGGGCTCAGAGAGAGCTTGAGCTGCGCCTAAGGGGCGATAAAGGGGTGCGTTTAGCTGAGTTAGTGGAGGCCATGCCGCTTCAGTTAATTAACCCTGATGCCTTCAGGCTGCTGGAAGGGTCGCCCGTCGGACGCAGGGAGTTTTTCGACTGGGGAGTGTTTCACGTGAAACAACACTTTCTTGAAGCGTGGAAGCGCACGCGTCGAGCAGTGAAACATCGGAACGCGCTACTCAGGCGTGGTAGAATAGATCCTCAGGAAATGACGGCTTGGGAACAGGAACTGGTGCTATGGGGCGAGGTAGTTGATAGGTTACGATTTGAGTGGTTTAGCGAGTTTCTTCCAGTCTTTGAAGAGACGCTTAATGTACTGCTTCCGTTACCTGGCTTAAAGCTTAATTACGCTCGTGGATGGGATAAGCAAAAAACGCTTGCTGAAGTGCTTCAGGATAATCGGTTAACCGACCAGCAGATGGGGTTTACCCAGCAGGGCCCTCAGCGCGCCGATTTACGTATCAGGCTTAACAAACAGCCCGCTGTAGAAGTACTTTCCAGAGGCCAGCAAAAGCTGGTGGTAAGCGCACTCAAGCTTGCCCAAGGGCGGTTTCTGGAAAGAACAGCACAGCGGCACTGCATCTATTTAATTGATGATTTGCCAGCGGAGCTGGATGAACAGCATCGACAGCGTTTCTGTCAGTTGCTTGAAGAGATGCAGTGTCAGGCTTTTATTACCAGCGTTGACCCCGCCGCATTGCAGAATATGTGGCAATTAGAAACCCCGGTTAGCATGTTTCACGTGAAACATAATGAACAGGGGCTTAGCCAGTTGCAGGGCGGGTAAACGACACGGAACGAGACAGACTTCACGACGGAGTGGTCAATGAGCGAGCAGGCTTACGATTCATCAAGCATCAAGGTGCTCAAAGGGCTGGATGCAGTACGCAAACGTCCAGGTATGTACATCGGCGATACCGATGACGGCACCGGATTGCACCATATGGTCTTCGAGTTGGTGGATAACTCCATCGACGAAGCGTTGGCAGGCCACTGTAGTGAGATTCGCGTGGTCATTCATGCCGATGAGTCGGTAACCGTTAGTGATAATGGACGCGGTATACCCACCGAACTGCATGAAGGCGAGGGGGTTTCTGCCGCTGAAGTTATCATGACCGTGCTACACGCTGGCGGCAAATTTGATGATAACTCATATAAAGTATCCGGCGGCCTTCACGGCGTAGGTGTTTCCGTCGTTAACGCGCTGTCTGAAGAGCTGCGCCTGACGATTTGGCGCCAGGGCGAAGTATTTGAGCAGATTTATCACCACGGCGTGCCTCAGGCACCGCTTAGCGTCGTAGGTAAAACGGAAAAAACCGGCTCACGTGTTCATTTCCGTCCTTCGCCTAACACCTTTGCCAATATCGAATTCCATTACGATATTCTGGCTAAACGTCTGCGCGAGCTGTCGTTTTTGAATTCCGGCGTCGCTATCCGCTTGCTGGATGACCGCAGCGGAAAAGAAGAGCTGTTTCATTATGAAGGCGGCTTGAAAGCATTTGTTGATCACCTGAATTCTAACAAGACGGTGCTGAATCCTGTTTTCCATTTCAACGCCTCGCGAGAAGATGGCGTAGAAGTAGAAGTGGCCATGCAGTGGAGCGACGTCTTCACCGAAAGCATTTTCTGCTATACCAATAATATTCCTCAGCGGGATGGCGGTACTCACTTGGCCGGCTTCCGGGCGGCACTGACGCGTACGATGAATAACTACATCGAAGCGGAAGGCCTGCTCAAAAAAGCCAAGGTTAATACTGCAGGCGACGATGCACGTGAAGGCCTGACGGCAATTATTTCGGTTAAAGTGCCGGATCCGAAATTCTCTTCGCAGACCAAAGACAAGCTGGTCTCCAGTGAAGTGAAAACGGCGGTTGAGCAGGAAATGGGTCGCCTGTTTTCTGAGTACCTGATCGAGAAGCCCAGCGAAGCCAAAGCCATCGTTAATAAAATGCTGGATGCGGCGCGTGCGCGTGAAGCAGCGCGTAAAGCGCGGGATATGACGCGGCGTAAAGGCGCGTTGGATATCGCAGGGCTGCCGGGTAAGCTTGCCGATTGCCAGGAAAAAGATCCCAGTCAATCTGAGCTTTACCTGGTGGAGGGTGACTCGGCCGGCGGCAGTGCCAAGCAAGGCCGCGATCGGCGTACGCAGGCCATTTTGCCGCTGAAAGGTAAAATTCTTAACGTCGAGAAAGCACGCTTTGACAAGATGCTTTCATCTGCAGAGGTAGGCACGCTAATCACAGCCTTAGGCTGTGGCATCGGTCGAGAAGAATTTAACCCAGACAAACTGCGTTACCACTCTGTCATCATCATGACCGATGCGGATGTGGATGGTTCGCACATCCGTACACTGCTGCTGACGTTCTTCTTCCGTCAGATGCCGGAGCTGATTGAGCGTGGCCACATCTTTATTGCTCAGCCGCCGCTTTACAAGATCAAGCGGGGTAAGCAAGAGCTTTACTTGAAAGATGAGCAGGCCATGATTGATTACCTGACCACCACAGCATTGGATGGCGCAGGTTTATACGTCAATGCCGAGGCACCGGGAATCGCCGGGTCGCAGCTGGAAACACTGGTTAATCAATACCGCAATGTTATGAAGCGGATTGATCGCTTGGCGCGGGTATATCCGATCGAAGTGCTAAAACAGATTATCCATGCCACCGGCTTACAGGGTGAAACAAGCCTGAAAGACCGCGTGACGATGGAAAACTGGATTGCCGAGCTGCAGAAAACCATGGATGACATGGTGGCCTATGAAGGTGGCCCGCGCTATACCTTCTACCTGAAACAGGATGAAGAGCGCGGCTTACTGCTACCCACTGTATCATTGGTTGCCCACGGCGTAACGACCGAGTACGACTGGGGCCTAGATTTCTTTGAGAGCGCCGATTATCGGGCGATTTCAGCGCTGGGCGACACGCTTGACGGGTTGCTTGAAGAGGGCGCGTTTATTTCGCGTGGCGAGCGCCAGAAGCCGGTTGCGCATTTCTCCGAAGTGCTTGAATGGCTAATGCAGGAAGGCCAGCGTGGCTTGTCAGTACAGCGCTACAAAGGGCTAGGGGAAATGAACCCCGACCAGCTGTGGGAAACCACCATGGATCCAGATAGCCGCCGCATGCTACGCGTTACGATTGAAGATGCTGTCGCGGCCGATAAGATGTTTAATACATTGATGGGCGATGACGTAGAGCCACGCCGTGACTTTATCGAGACTAACGCGCTGGTTGCTAACCTTGACGTATAAGTCACGGTGCTGGAAATAGGATGTGGGCCTCGGTTTAAATGTTTCACGTGAAACATGCTTTTAACTTGCAGGCCTTTATCTGCGGATTGTATGACAGTACGAAAAAGTTAGCGCAGTACTGAAAATATAGCTAAAAATGAAAATGCCGCCGGTTTTAAACCTGCGGCATTTTTTTATGAAAAAATTTTTATAGTATAAATAGAAGCTTTATAAAAACAGGTTGGGGATAAGTAAGCTGCTGATAACTAGGCTGTTGATAAAATGATTACTTCTGCAGCGGAGAATGGTTAACTAAAAGCCAATCGACAAACTCTGCAAGATCAGCATGAATTCGTGCGCCTTCCAGGCCAATCGCCTTGGCTAACGTTTTCTCACCCTTACCCGTTTTTACCAATACCGGCCGACAGCCGCATGCCTTGCCCGCCTGTAAATCACGCAGGCTATCACCCACCATCCAGCTACCCGCCAAGCTTTGAAGATCAAGTTCGCGCTGAATATCATGCAGTAAGCCGGGCAGGGGTTTGCGGCATTGGCAGTCATCCTCGGGCCCGTGTGGGCAGTAAGCAATATGCGCAATGTGTCCACCGGCGGCTTCGACGAGCTGATTCAACCGAGCATGCATTGCCGAGAGCACGCTTTCATCATAGTAGCCTCGGGCAATACCGGATTGATTGGTTGCCACCGCCACAGTAAATCCAGCTTGGGACAGTTTGCCGATAGCGCTGATCGCTGAAGGGTAGGGCAACCACTCTTCAAGCGACTTAATATACGCATCTGAATCCTGATTGATGACGCCATCGCGATCAAGAATAACCAGCTGCTGAGGGGAAGTAGGCATTATGTTTCCAACTAGAGACGCTGATTAAGCACCGCCAGCGCCTGCAAAGTAGCGCTAATTTTACGCCCATCGCTACCCAGGTACTTAAAGGGGATTTTTTGCAGACGAAGAAGTCTAGACAGCGTGTTTTTAAACTGGTCTTGGACTTACTGGCGGGCGTTATGTAACCCATCAATTAATGCAGGCGACAAGCGTTCAACCTGCATTGGCGATTTGTGTAGTTTGCCATACAGAGAAAAAATAAAGCAAAACCAATCACGCACCATACAGTTGACTGGACTATGTACCTTCCCGGGGTCAGTCTCAAAGTCGATAAAAACCGTCTTATCCTGGGTAACCAAAATATTGCGGGCAAATGCTTCGCTAAGATAACAGCCACGCGCATGCACGGCGTTCAACGCCTGAATGCTTTGCGTAAGTGTACTGTCGACTTCATCGACACTGCGTGCTTTTTTAAGCTTATCGAGCAGTGTTATGGCAGGCTGATCTGAAGACCCAGCATCCGCCAACAGAAGGGCGCGAGGGTGCTCTGCCAGTATCGTGGGAACCGCAATACCTGCGCTACTTAACGTTTTGATCCGCGCCGACTCCACCAGAATGCTTTGCTCGCCACCTAAATTAGGCACTGGTTTTAACACGTCAATATTACACCAGGCAGCCAACAGCTTTAGCGGCGCATAAGCAAGCTTCGAATTACGCTTGGCGGCACGTTTTAGCCATACTTTTTGGCCGTTAAGCGTATGGGACGCCATGTTCGCTTGCTGCTGGGGAAGCGAGTCCAATAAAAAGAGATCGTACACAGGGCATCTCCAAGGAGCTTAGGCTCCAGCCTTACTAGGCTTATCTACTAAGCAAAAAGACGACTTTAATATATTAAGTATTTTATTTTACCAAAAATCGATTATTTTTCACGATGTTTCACGTGAAACAAAGTGAGGCAATACGATGGATTTTTCGAAAATACAGTCAGCCAACTCAGCGGTGACTGTCTATGAGCCATCTTGCTAGTTTCACGCTGATGCAGGTGTGCTTACAGCGAAATCAATGCCACAGCTATAAACGCTGACAAGATAAATAGAGAGGTAAATAAGAAATGCCTTTTACCGGCGGCTTAAAGCCACCGGCAAAAGGTAGAAGGGAAGGAGATTATTGAGGGAGCAAGGAGATATCAGCAACGGCCAGGAAGAGCGCTTGAAGGCTAGCCAGGAGTGCTAAACGATTGTTGCGCACGGCCTCATCGTCTGCCATGACCATTACCTGATCAAAGAAGGCATCTACAGGCTCACGTAGGGTTGCTAGAACGTCCAGCGCCTGATGGTAATCGCCTGTACCAAACAGTGGTGCTACCTGCTCCTGACGGCTGGTAACGGCTTTAAACAGCACCTGCTCGGCGTCTTCCTGCAAAAGTCTTGCATCAACCTCTAAGCTGCCGTTGTGTTCCTGTTTACTCAAAATATTAGACACGCGCTTATTGGCGGCGGCTAATGCAGCGGCCTCATCACGCTGAGCGAAGGCTTTCACGGCACGCAGGCGGCGGGCGAAGTCGAGCGGGTTGGTAACCGGGCGCGCACGTACGGCCAGATACATCTCTGCGCTAATGCCTTCTTCCTGTCCCCAGGCGCGGAAGCGGTCAAGCATGTAGGTCAGCACGTCATCGGCCAGGCCTTCAGCCTTGGGCAGGCCCTGGTGCTGCTGAACAGCCGCGTCTAGCAGCTCACGCAGATCAAGAGCCAGTTCGCCTTTAATCAGAATGTTGAGTACGCCAATGGCGGCGCGACGCAGTGCGAAGGGGTCTTTGGCACCGGTTGGGCGCTGGCCAATACCGAAGATGCCCACCAGCGTATCTAGGCGGTCCGCCAGCGCCAGCGTCTGCCCGGTAAGGCTTTGCGGGATGGCGTCGGTGGCAAAGCGCGGCAGGTATTGCTCTTCAATGGCTTGAGCGACTTCGGCAGGCTCACCGTCCTGCTCGGCGTAGTAGCGACCCATAATGCCCTGCAGCTCAGGAAATTCGAGCACCATCTCAGTGACCAGGTCACACTTGGCAAGCGCCACAGCACGCTGAGCGTTAGCCACATCGCCATTAATCTTTTGTGCGATAAAGGTAGCAATCGCGGTGGTGCGGCGCGCCTTGTCGGCCAGAGTGCCTAACTGCTGCTGAAACACTACGCTTTCAAGCTGTGGAATACGCGAGGCAAGGCTCTGTTTGCGATCGGTATCGTAGAAGAAGGCGGCGTCGGCCAAGCGTGGGCGAATGACTTTCTCGTTACCCGAAATCACCTGCTGCGGGTCGGCACTATCAATGTTGGAGATAGTGATAAACAGCGGCTTGAGCTTGCCCTGATCATCCAGCAGGTGGAAGTACTTCTGGTTGGCCTTCATGGAGGAGATCAGACACTCCGCCGGCACGTCCAAAAAGCGCTCATCAAAGCTACCGGTAAGCGCTACCGGCCACTCCACCAAGCCGCTGACTTCAATCAGAAGGGCTTCGTCGATTACCGCATTGGCTTCCTGCACTTCGGCTTCGGACAGCACCTGTTCGCGAATACGCTCACGACGCTGCTCACGATCTGCCAGTACATAGGCATTCTCTAGCGTGGCAAGGTACTCATCGGCATGCTTGAGCTGAATCGCGTTCGGGGCATGGAAGCGGTGACCGTAAGTCGTGCAGCTCGCCTGAAGGCCTAACGCTTCGGCGGCGATGACGTCGCTGCCATACAGGGCAACCAGCCAATGCACCGGGCGGGAGAACTCAATACGAGACGCACCCCAACGCATGTTTTTGGGCACCGGCAGGCCCTGAATGGCTTTACGCAGAATTTCGGGTAAAAGCGTCTGAATGCTTTCGCCTTGCTGCTGTTCACGGAAGCCAAGCCAGGTGCCCTTGTCGGTTTCCAGATGGATCAGTTCGTCCACGCTAACGCCACATGAGCGCGCGAAACCTTCGGCGGCTTTGGTAGGTACGCCGTCTTTAACGGCGGCAGCCAGTGCCGGGCCACGGCGCTCTACTTCACGGTCGGGCTGCTTGTCGGCAAGCTCGCTGACCTGTACTGCCAGACGGCGGGGGGTTGCATAGGCTTTAACGCTCTGAAAAGGAATTTCAGCTTCCTGAAGGCCTTTTTCAATCCCTGCGGCAAACGCATCGGAGAGCGCATCCAACGCCGTTGGCGGTAATTCTTCGGCACCTAGTTCTAATAAAAGCGTATCAACAGCCATTTATATGTCTCCCTGGTCGGCGAGTAGTTCGCGGCGAAGGGCCTCCGGGGCCATGGGGAAGCCTTCGGCTTTGCGCGACTCAAAGTAAGCAGCGGCGACGTCTCGCGCCATGGTGCGCACGCGTAAGATAAAACGCTGGCGTTCGGTCACGGAAATCGCGTGGCGGGCGTCCAGCAGGTTAAACGTATGCGAGGCTTTCAATACCTGCTCATAGGCAGGCAGCGGTAGGCGGGCATCCAGCAGTTTGCTGCACTCACCTTCCTGATGATCGAAGGCGGCAAAAAGATGGTCAACGTCAGCGTGTTCAAAGTTGTAGGCGGACTGCTCACGCTCGTTTTGCAGATACACATCGCCGTAAGTCACTTGGCTGCCGTCTGGGGCAATGGCCCAAACAAGGTCGTAGACGCTGTCGACGTTTTGCAGGTACATGGCAATGCGCTCAAGGCCATAGGTGAGCTCGCCGGTCACGGGGTAGCACTCGATGCCGCCCGCCTGTTGGAAGTAGGTGAACTGGGTAACTTCCATGCCGTTGAGCCATACTTCCCAACCAAGACCCCAGGCGCCCAAAGTAGGGGACTCCCAGTTATCTTCCACAAACCGCACATCGTGGATCAGCGGGTCCAGGCCTAAACGCTTGAGCGAGCCAAGGTACAGGTCCTGCAGGTTGCTCGGCGAGGGTTTCATTACCACCTGAAACTGGTAGTAGTGCTGCAGGCGGTTGGGGTTTTCCCCGTAACGGCCGTCAGTCGGGCGGCGGGAAGGCTGAACATAAGCCGCATTCCAGGATTCCGGACCAATGGCTCGCAGGAATGTGGCAGGGTGGAACGTACCCGCGCCAACTTCCATATCGAGGGGTTGGAGGATGACGCAGCCCTGTTCTGCCCAGTACTGTTGCAGAGCAAGGATCAAGCCTTGGAAGGTCGACACATCAGGCGTCGATTGGTTTGTCGAGACACTCATCGCAGAAAGCACCGTTGGCCATGAATTCATAAGCCGTCAAGTATACAATCCCAAGCAGATGGGTTATAGGCACGTATGCTAATAGGCACGTAAGCCAACACAACCGCTTTAGGTAAGGAGAGCGAGATGATCGTTGTAACAGGCGGAGCCGGTTTTATCGGTGCCAACATTGTCAAAGCACTGAATGCGCGGGGCCGTGACGATGTCATGGTGGTGGATGACCTGCGTGACGGCACTAAATTTGTCAATCTGGCCGACTGTACGCTAGCCGACTATTTGGATAAAGACGACTTTCTTGCCAGGGTTAAGACGGCATTACGCGGTGAGTTAACCGACCTACCTAGGATTGATGCAATTTTCCATGAAGGCGCCTGCTCTGATACCACAGAGTGGGATGGCCACTACATGATGGAAAACAACTTCGAGTATTCCAAGGTGCTGCTCAACTACTGCGAGAAGTTCGGCATCCCTTTTCTATACGCGTCGTCGGCGGCCACCTATGGCGGGAGCGAAATATTTAAAGAAGCCCCCGAGCATGAAAAACCGCTCAACGTGTACGGTTACTCCAAACTGCTGTTTGATCAGCATGTGCGTTCGCGGTGGAACGAGCTGACGACACAAGTTGTTGGATTTCGTTATTTCAACGTGTACGGGCCGCGTGAACAGCACAAGGGTAAGATGGCAAGCGTTGCCTACCACAACCACCTGCAAATCGGTAACGGCGAGAATCTGAAGCTGTTTGGCGCTTACGGCGGCTTTGATGCGGGTATGCAGAGCCGTGATTTCGTCTACGTGGGCGATGTGGTAGACGTAAACTTATGGTTTCTGGATAACCCCCAGGCATCGGGTATTTTTAACCTGGGTACCGGCCGGGCAGAGCCGTTTAAAGCAATTGGTGAAGCGGTCATCGACTTTTATGGCAAGGGCCAGATTGATTACGTCGACTTCCCTGAAGAGCTGAAAGGCCGCTACCAGAGCTATACCCGCGCTGATATTAGCCATCTGCGTGATTCAGGCTGCGATGTGGAGTTCAAAACCGTCGCCCAGGGTGTTAAAGCCTACCTGGAGTGGCTGAATGGCTAATTCCGCCAAGCGTCTGCTGGTGGTCGGCCCCTCGTGGGTGGGCGATATGGTCATGGCGCAAAGCCTGTTTATGACGCTTAAGGCACGCCATCCTGGGGCCATGCTAGGCGTTGTTGCGCCAGCGTGGTCGCAGCCCATTTTAGAGCGCATGCCCGAGGTCGATAAAGTCTTGCCGTTGAGCGTGGGCCATGGCGAGTTCGGCCTGGCCAACCGGCGCGAATTGGCGAATCAGTTGCGCGGGCGTTTTGATTGCGCCATTGTGCTGCCGCGTTCCTGGAAGGCCGCGCTGGTGCCGTTTATGGCGCGGATTCCAGAGCGGGTGGGGTTTCTAGGCGAGCACCGCTATGGGCTTTTAAAGGAGCGCCGCAAGCTCGATAAGCAGGTGTTGGATCAGACCGTGAAGCGGTTTGTATCGCTGGGCTTACCCCTTGAAGAAACGCTCAACGGCGACTTCGCTATTCCCAGACCGCACTTGAACATTGACCGGGATAACCTGGTTAATCTGCGCTTGGCGCATACATTGTCGTCGCGCCCGGCCATTGGCATGATGCCGGGGGCCGAGTACGGCCCTGCCAAACAGTGGCCGTTGGCCTATTTTCACGACCTGGCCAAGCGGCTTATTGGCGACGGTTTTGAAGTGCGGGTGCTGGGTGGGCCGAAAGATCATGATGCCGGTGAGACGATCGTTGCCGGGCTCTCCCACGCACATAACCTGTGTGGCAAAACCCAGCTGGCCGACGCCGTCGATCTGCTGGCTGACTGCTCGCAGGTGGTGACCAATGATTCAGGGCTGATGCATGTGGCGGCGGCGGTAGGCGTGCGCATTCATGCGCTTTACGGCTCCTCGTCACCGGCCTATACGCCACCGCTTACCGATAACGCGGTGATTCATTATCTGGGGCTTTATTGCTCACCGTGTTTTGAGCGCACCTGCCCCTTGGGGCATACCAACTGCTTGAACCAACTGACGGTGGAGCAGGTGTATCAGGCAATGCACGCTGACCAGCAGCGCAAAAACGGCATCATTAATAAATAATTTCGATCTCGCCGGCCTGATCGGCTGGCGTTTCGGTGACCTGCACTGTCGGTTGCGGCTCTTCCTCGCGGCGCTGAGGGGCCAGCCCTTCCCATAAGCGGTGCTGCAGGGCCGTTTCCTGGCGCAGACGCTCGTTGAGTATTTCAATACCGTGCACTTCAACCAGCGTCGGCTTTTCACTAATTAGTGAGGCCCCAAGCCCGGCCCGGTGTTCGTTAAGCTCAAAGCCCATTTTCTCCAATATAGTGGGGAAAACATCCAGCATGGTGGCGTCACGGCGAATGCGCTGAGGCTCGATATGATCGCCCAGCATAATCAGCGTATTGTCACGATCGAGTGCCGTCAGTTGATCCCAGACGGAAACCCGCATGGTGAGGTGGTCGCTAAGAACGACGACCAGCGTATTATCCAATAAACCTTCCTGCTGTAGCTCTTCAATGAATACCCGCGCCTCATAAGCCGAGCACTCTACCGAATAAAGGATATTCTGGCCGTCAAACTCGCCCTGCCGGTCAAGGCATGTTTGGGACGGGAAGCCGCTTGGCGCATGGCCGGCAAGGTTAAGATTAACCACTGCCCAGGGCCCACTATCCTCTTCATCCAAACGGCGTATTTCATCAGCGGTGAAATCGTAAAGGGTATCGTCATAAATACCCCAGCTATTTATATACTCAGGATCTTCAAGGTCAGGCGCGAACTCCTCTTTACCTTTGACGGTATTAAACTGATGGCCGCGATAGAAAAGCCCTTTACCTGCGAACTGAGTGCTAGCACCGCCTAAATAGCTCAGCCGGTAGCCGTGGGCGGCTAAAATATCGCCTAGGCAGTCAACGCCGGGTACCACGTGCGTGAGCGGTTCAAACTGGGTATCGTGTAAAAGCCCTGCGGGCATTAGCGGCACGCCACACTGGCTGGCAATCATGCCTGCCATGGTCCAACCGGTGTTTTCCATCTGGCGGATGCCTTCAAATACCAGCCCTTGTTCACCCAGAGTGTTTAGATCCGCATAGGCGTCATCAAAAATATCGTTGCCGTAAGTACGCTCAAGGCTTTCCAGGTACATAATTAGCAGGTTCGGCTTATGCTGCTGTTCGTCCGTGGGCGGCGGCATATAGCGTCGATTAAGCCACTCACCGTCATCTGCCACAATCGCCACGCTGCGTTGACCCAAGCCATATAGCAGCGGGTTGGCGGCCAACAAAACAATAGCAAAGTACCGCTCGGCAAGGCGCCAACGCTGGTCGTGGCGTGCAAGCCAGGCCACCGACCATAAGACACCCGCCATAACGACAATATACATAATGGCGGAGATCATTTTGCCAGCGCCACCGTGTTCGGCGATGCCAGCCTGCAAATGGAAGAACACCGCGCCTAAATCAACACTGCCAAAGCTGTCGGCTAAATAGACATACACGCCCATCAAGCTGAGCGGTACCAATGACCACGGCCATATTCTGCGATAACGGGCATTTAGCGGCTTGCCCCAGGCAAGCTTGAGGCCAATGCCAATCCAGACCGCCGCGATCAGAAGCAGTGTCCACCAAGGTAGGCGGGTTAATACGGTTGCGGCATAACCCAGGCTGAGGCCAATCATAGCCAATGGCAGCCAAGGGGTAAGCTTAAATGATGTCAAGGTGGGCATGCCGTATCCCTTCGATATCCCAAAGTAAGCCTCTAAGCTTACCAAATGTTGTTATCGTAATGCGCAATTCATATTGTTATGGGCGTGCTAGCATTTATATTGAGGCACCCTGGCAAAATGCGCGGCTCTACGCGCTTACTAACCCTGACTGGCGAAGGTGATCTGTGCCAATTTCTGCCGTTTTAATTGTTAAAAATGAAGCACATCATTTACGTGAGTGTCTGGATACGCTGACCTGGGCCGATGAGATTGTCGTGCTGGACGCGGGCAGCCAGGATGAAACCTGCGCGATTGCGCGTGAGTATACGGATAACGTCAGCGTTAACACCGACTGGCAGGGGTTTGGCATACAGCGTCAACGGGCAGAGGCGTTGGCCCGCCATGAGTGGATATTGATGGTCGATGCCGATGAGCGTGTGACGCCACAACTGCGCGACAGCATTCTCAAGGCGGTTCAACAGCCGCCCGCCGTTTACAGTGCTTGCCGCCTCTCATGGTGCTTTGGACGCTTTATCCGCCATTCCGGCTGGTACCCGGACCGGGTGCTGCGCCTCTACCCCAAAGCACAGGCTTCCTATAACGCAGCGCTTGTGCATGAAAAACTCGTGGTGCCGGGGGACCTGAGCGTTCAGCGACTTACGGGGGATCTGCTTCACTACACCTATCGTGATTTGCGCCACTACTTAGAAAAATCTGCCCACTATGCCCAAGCGTGGTCAGAGCAGCGTGCCGCGCAGGGCAAAACCGCGACGCTGGGTAGCGGCTTCATCCATGGGCTTGCCTGCTTTATCAAAATGTATCTGCTAAAGGCCGGCTTTAAAGACGGTAAGCAGGGCTTTTTACTGGCGCTACTCTCAGCGCACTCAACGTTTAATAAATATGCCGACCTATGGATTCGCACCCGCACGTCCGCGCCTGAGAAGCGCTGATATCTCTTGGGCGGCGGTTGCTATATCAATCGCCGCCATATCCTGCTGGTTGGCCACGGCCGGTGGGCTGAACGCCAGGCGTTTTTCGGCGCTATTGCAGGTTTGCCAGCGCAGCGGCGTGGCCGAGCGTTTGGCGGGGTAAAATCCTGCAGTGGCAATATTCAGGCAGCCAGCAATATGCAGCGGGCCGGTTGAGCCCGCGATCAACATATCGGCGCCGGCAAGCTGAAGAGCAAAATCAGCCACATTTTGGCTAGCGGGCAGGCGTCTGGCAGTAATGCCTGTCTGAGCTAGCTGATCGACCAGCGCCTCGGCATGGGCGTCTTCACTAGGCCCTGCGCTGATTAGCCAGCTAACGTTGTCGGTCGTCTGATTGATGAGCGCAATAAGCGCCGCGTACTGATCAAGTGAGAGATTAACCGCCGAGCCACCGCTACCCGGATGCACGACAACGATGGGGCTGTCAGCTTCTGGGTTAGTTTCCCGCGTAGTCTCGAGCAACACTTGCCGTTGGCGCTGCGTATCGCTTAGCGGCCAGAAGGGCGGCGAAGGGAGTGCTGTAAGCTTAAGCGAAAGCCTTGCCAACAGCTCGCAGGCCAGATCCACGTTGTACTGGTACTCAGGCTTTGCCGATTGAGAGCGGCGCTGGCGTATTCGAGCGTTATAAAACAGCTGTGCCCACTTGGTCGCCGGTGCGACGCGCAGCGGTATTCCCGCTCGCCAGCCCAACAGGCCAATACGCGGGGTTGAGAAAAGCGTTAGCAGAGCATCAAATTGGGCGGCTTTGACCTCGGCAAGCAAGGCTTTTTGAGCCGCAGCGTCAGCCTGGCGGCCAGGGTCAATAATGACCTCGTCGACCCACGGGCACGCGCTGGCCAATGGCGCAGTGTAAGCGGGCACCAATACCGTGATATGCGGGGTAGGCGATGCACTTTTTAAGCATGCCAGCGCCGGCCATGCCAGCATAAAGTCACCGATTTTGTCGTTGCGAACAACGAGCAATTTCTTCGCCATGGTTTAAGCCCCGTTAATTGCAGCCTGTATACTACAAGAGATTGTATTCATTGTTTAACGGTGCGTAGCTGGGTAGGTGAGGTGATGGCAAATAAAGTGCTGCAACTATGTATGTCCGACGGCAAAGGCGGGATGGAGCTATATGTCGATCGCGTAATGGGTGACCTGAAAGACGAGGGCTGGGAGGTCATCGGCATCTGCCTTGAAAACACTAAGGTGGAAGCGTATATGCAGCAGAATAACGTGCCATATAAAGCCTTTAAAAGTAATGCAAGCGCGCTGGCGCGTGTCATCAGCCTTCGTCGTTGGCTAATACAGGAAGGCGTCCGCGTTGTTCATTGCCATAAGTCGAGTGACTTAAGATTAAGCTCGTTATTAAAGTGTTTGATGCCTGGCTTGAGAGTGCTTTATACCGATCATGTCGGTGGGCAGCGGCCCAAGAAGAACCCTTATCACCGGTTTGCTTACGGCAAAGTGGATCGTGTTTTATCCATTAGCCAGGCGACTTACCAGCGTAATGTCAGCAATCTGCCCGTCGCCCGTGAACAGGTTATCTGCCTGCCCCATGGTGTCGATACCAATAAGTACCGGCCTTGGTATGACCTGGACGCCATTCGCATCAAGCGCGATGCGCTGGGCATTCCTCGTGACGCGGTCGTGATTGGGTTGCCTGGGCGCGTAACGCCGGGGAAGGGCCAGGATATCTGGGTGAAAGCGCTGCTTGAGCTTGATCCTGAGCTGAATTTCTATGCGCTCTCTATCGGTGGCACCGATTACGATTCAGGCGGTGTGGAAAGCTTTTATCAGGGTTTACAGGCGCTGATTGTGGATGCCGCGCTGGAAGACAAGATTACGTTCCTGGGTCACCGTAACGATTTAACCGACATACTGCCGGTGCTCGATCTAGTGTGTATTCCCTCAGAAAACGAAGCCTTTGGCCTGACGATTATTGAGTCAATGGCATGTGGCATGCCGATTATTGGGTCAAATACCGGCTCGCTGCCAGAGTTGGTCGATAGCGCCTCAGGCGTCTTAGTAGGTCCTCACGACATTAGCGCATGGTGCGCTGCGATGGATGCCATGGTGCGTAATGACGCCACGCGTCAAAGTATGGGCAAAGCCGCCCGGCAGCGCGTCGAGCAGCACTTCAGCAACAAACAGCATGTGAAGCGCTTAATTGAGGCTTACAGTGCTTCTGCCTAGTTTTTATGAGCATTGTTTTTAGGAACATCGTTTGTATGAACGTCGTTTTTATTAGCACCGTTTTTATTAACTATTAACATAGCCTTCATGAATGCAGGCCATCACGTCAGCTACTTGGGACGGGTGGCTGAATTTAGCCACCGAGCGGGAAAGGCGTGCCAGGTTAGCGGCTTGCCACTTGCCCGGCGGGCGCAGGCGGCAGCGGTCCAGATCAATTAGCCAGGGTGTGTTGCCTGGGTCAACCAGTATGTTGCGTGCGTTAAGATCGACATGATCAAGCCCTGCAGCGTGAAAGCGCTTAATCATTGCGCCTACTCGCGTAAGCAGTGCGTTATCGGCTTTATCGTCAGCGAGTAGGGCGGCAAATGCTTGGGCCCCTGGGATTCTCACCGTTATCAGCGCCGCCTCGTAAGTAAGAGCGTGGCGCGTTACGCAGCAGGCGATCGGTGCGGGCACTGGCAGGCCCTGCTCAAAAAGCGACGCGGTTAATCTTAGCTCCTGAAACGCACGGGTACGCTCGGCACCTGTCCATAGGTAACGCTTTTCACTGAGCTTGGCTACCATGCCGCCGCGCCGGTAGGGGCGCAGTACCCACTGTTGGCTAGGCGTTGCCTGTAGAAAAAGGCTGCTTCCCCGGCCAGGCGCTTCGCCTACCACCAAGGCTTGCTGGCGCCAGTAATCGGCCGTAAATAGACGCGGCTGGATTTTGTGTGATCCCGGTGCGTCACTTAAACTGTCTGCATCATGTAACATCAGACTATTTTTTTGCCGGAGTGCCGTTAAGCGCATGAAGCCCTCGTTGCCTGCTGAACCCAACCACATTGCCATTTTGCGCCTCTCCGCTCTGGGAGATGTGTGCAATCTCGTGCCAACGGTACGCGCATTGCAACGCCAGTGGCCCCGTGCGCGTATTACCTGGATTATCGGCAAGGGGGAGCACAGTCTACTGGCGGGACTTTCCGGGGTCGAGTTTGTCGTTTACGACAAATCGACCGGGCTTGCCGGCATGCGTGCCCTGTGGCGCGAACTTGCCGATACGCGCTTTGATGTGCTGTTGCATATGCAGCAGGCGATCCGTGCCAGTATTTTGTCGTTGGGGCTCAAGGCCAACGTTCGCGTGGGCTATGACAAGGCCCGCGCCAAGGATGCCCAACACTGGTTTACCCAGCACCAGTTGAAGCCCCACGCCCAGGCACACGTGCTGGAATCCTTTATGGATTTTGCCCGGCTGCTGGGCGTGACCGATGATCGCCTGGAGTGGAACATGCCGGTGCCGGTCACAGCCCTTGATGAGGCGCGGGTCATCAGCGGCGAGTCACCCTATTTGGTCATCAACCCGTGCAGCAACGCACGTCTGCGTAACTTTCGTAACTGGTCGGTTGAGGGCTACGCCAGCGTCATTGAACATGCCTGGGTCCACCACGGTCTAAAAAGCGTTTTGACCGGGGGAAGCAGCTCGCTTGAACGCGAGATAGGCGAGCAGGTAGAAAAGCTGTGCCAGCCAGATAGCGTAATCAACGCCATTGGTGGCACCTCGCTGAAAGGCGTACTGGCGCTAATTGGTCAGGCGCGAGCAGTAATTGCCCCGGATACCGGCCCGGCACATATGGCCAATGCTATGGGCACTCCTACGTTGGGTCTCTATGCCACCACCAATCCTCAGCGAGCAGCGCCCTATTGCTGGCGCGACTTTGCCGTCAATGCCTACCCCGACGCCGTAAGCGCCTATCTGCATAAATCGGTAGATGAAGTGACCTGGGGACAGCGGGTACGCCATCAGGATGCGATGCAGCTTATTAAAACCGATACCGTTATTGCCCATCTGGATGCGCTATTAGCCCATACAGCACCAGACACCGCCGCAGGATCTATCCATGAAAGTTGATTTAACCGCCCTGGAACACGCTCATATACTGGTCGTTGGCGATGTCATGCTCGACCGCTACTGGCACGGCGGCACCTCGCGCATTTCACCAGAAGCGCCGGTGCCGGTGGTTCGCGTTGAAGATGCGGATGATCGACCTGGTGGTGCCGCCAACGTGGCCCTCAACGTGGCCTCGCTGGGGGGACATGTGGCACTGGCGGGTGTGGTGGGAGATGACGACAACGCCAACCTGCTGGAAGCCCAGCTGCATACATCCAATGTAAGTACTTACTTTCAGCGCAGTGCCGATATACCGACGATTACCAAGCTGCGTGTGATGAGCCGTAACCAGCAGTTGCTGCGCCTGGATTTTGAGCAGCGTCTGGATAACGTCGATACCAATGACCTGCTGTCTCAGGTAGAGCAGGCTCTGCCTGACTGCGATGTAGTGATTCTGTCTGACTACGGTAAAGGCACCCTCAATCAGGTCGAACGGCTGATTGCCCAGTCGCGCGCCCACGGCAAACGCGTGCTGATTGACCCCAAGGGGCAGGACTTCAGCAAATATCGCGGGGCGAGCTTGATTACCCCCAACCTGACGGAATTTGAAGCCGTCGTAGGTCCATGCGCAAGCGATGCCGAGCTTGCCAAGCGTGGGGAAGCGCTACGTGCCGAACTTGAGCTGGAGGCGCTTTTAATCACCCGGAGTGAAAAAGGCATGACCCTGATTCGTGAAGGGCTGGCGCCTATTCATCTGCCTACGCGTGCCCAGGAAGTCTTTGATGTTACCGGCGCAGGCGACACGGTGATTGGATTGATGGGCCTTGCGCTTGCCGCTGGTCACGGCCTGCCGGAAGCCATGATGCTGGCGAATCTGGGAGCCGGTTTGGTGGTCGCCAAGCCCGGCACCGCGACGCTATCCGTAGCCGAGCTATATACCGCGCTGCATGGCGATAAGCTCGCCGAGTTCGGCGTGATTGAGCAGGCGTCGCTGATTGACGCAGTACGTGCCGCTCAACTGCGCGGCGAGCGGGTCGTTATGACCAACGGCTGCTTTGATATTCTCCATGCGGGTCATGTTGCATACCTGGAGCAGGCCAAGCGCCTGGGGGATCGCTTGATTGTCGCGGTCAACGATGATGCGTCCATTGGCCGTTTGAAAGGCCCCAAGCGGCCCATCAACCCGCTTAATCGGCGTATGCAGGTGCTGGCAGGTCTTGGCGCGGTCGATTGGGTTGTGCCGTTTAGTGATGACACGCCGCAAGCGCTGATTGAAGCCGTTCTGCCCGATATTCTGGTCAAGGGCGGTGATTACCATCCTGATGATATCGCGGGAGGGGAAGCCGTTCGAGCCAACGGGGGAGAGGTGAAGGTCCTCGGGTTTGAAGATGGCGTATCGACGACCGCGATGATCAGCTCTATTCTGGACCGCGAAGGCTAATGGGTCGAATCAACTGGCCGCGGCTTGGCTATTCGGCGGTGCTCTATGCACTTGCTCCGCTGATTGGCTGGCGCATCTGGCGCGAGCAAGTGCCCACTTACTCACGCTGGCAGCGGCTAGGCTTGTGCCTTGGCGCGCTACCTGCGTCGCCGCGCATCTGGCTGCATTGTGCGTCGGTCGGTGAGGTACGCGCTGCCCGCCCGCTTATTGATGGCCTGCTTGCCCGCTACCCGCGCCATAGCCTGCTGTTGACCACCATGACCGCGACGGGTGCCCAACAGGTGCAGGCGTTGATGGATGAGCCGCAATCGGATCGCAACCGGCTCACACACTGCTTTTTACCCCTGGATTTCCCCGGCGCGGCCAAACGCTTTGTGCGTCAGGTAAAACCGGAGCTGGCCATCATGTTTGAAACCGAACTGTGGCCCAACCTGCTTTCCGCCTGCCAGCAACGCAAAGTGCCGGTCGCCGTGGTCAACGGCAGACTCTCGCTTCGAGCATTTAAACGCTATCAGAAAATCGCTTCATTAATGGCCCACACGCTGGCCGATGTCGATTGGCTGGCAGCCAAGTCCGATGCCGATGCAGAGCGGTTTAAAACCCTCGGCGCGACGATCTCAAAAACGGCAGTGGTTGGGTCGTTAAAGTTTGAGATGGATCTGCCGGACAGCGCTTTAGCTGAAAGTGAGCGTTTACTTACCCAGTGGGGCAGGCGGCCTGTTTGGGTCGCCGGTTCTACTCGCGACGGCGAAGAAGCGCTGCTGCTTGAAGCGCATCGCCAGTTGCTACCCCAGTATCCTGATGCGCTGCTGGTGCTCGCTCCGCGCCACCCGCAGCGCTTTGATGAAGTCGCGGCACTGTGTAAGGCGGAAGGATGGAAGATGAGCCGACGCAGCCAGGGCGAACCCGTTACCCAGGCGACGCAAGTTTATATCGGCGATACGCTGGGTGAGCTTGCCATCCTCTACGGCGCGGGTCAGGTAGCGTTTGTGGGCGGTAGTTTAGTGCCGCTTGGCGGGCATAACGTGCTTGAGCCGGCAGCGCTAGGCAAACCCGTCCTCAGCGGCCTCTATATGGAAAATTTTGTCGATGTGGCCGAGCCCCTGCAGACCGCGGGGGCACTCACGCTGGTGGAAGATGTGGGCGCTTTAGTAAAGGCGTTACGCAGCCGCTTCGCTGATCCAGCGCGTTGTCTACAAGAAGGCCAGGCTGGTCAATCCGCTATCAAGGCCAGCCAAGGCGCGCTTGCACGCACTCTGAATGGCCTCGAGGCGTTGCTTAGCCCTTATCGCCCTAGCCCTTAGCGCACGCTGCGCTCGACGCCGCCTTCTTTACCCAGCAGCAGTACGTCAGCCCCACGAGCGGCAAACAGGCCATTGGTCACCACGCCCACAATGGCGTTGATTTTGGCTTCCATGGTGATCGGATCTTCAATCATAAAATCGTAGCAGTCGATGATCTGGTTGCCGTTATCGGTGACCACACCCGGGCGATACACCGGGTCGGCGCCCAGCTTAACCAACTCACGCGCAACGTAGGAGCGCGCCATGGGAATTACCTCGACGGGCAGAGGGAAGTCACCCAGTGTATCCACACGTTTTGAACCATCGGCAATGCAGATAAAACGTTCGGCACACGCCGCGACGATTTTTTCGCGGGTAAGTGCGGCGCCGCCGCCTTTGATCATATGTAAGTGAGCATTCACTTCGTCGGCGCCGTCGATATAGAAAGGTACTGTACCGACATTGTTAAGCTCAAACACTTCAATACCCAAGCTCTGCAAACGTTTGGCGCTGGTTTCCGAGCTTGCGACTGCGCCCTTAAAGCGGTCGCGCAGCGGCCCCAGGCGATCAATAAACAGGTTCGCCGTGGAGCCTGTACCGATGCCCAGCACGGTGTCTTTTTCAAGCCCTGGTGTGATTTCGTGAATAGCTGCGTCCGCGACGGCGGCTTTGAGTTCATCTTGTGTCATAGTGGGCCTTAGTAGATCGGGGAAATGAAGTTATTGCGCTAGTATACCGACCAAATCGCTGGCTGCCGATGGAAACACAGTAGACGTCGGCAGGCGTAATCTGCTACCAATACAGGCTTTGTTTGCGTCTTAACACTTGTTGTAAAGACGCTTGAAATGACCGCCATCACTATCACGCTTTTTCCCTTTGGATACCTGCATGCTTGAAGCTACCGTCAAAAAGATTCTCCAGGCCAACGTTTACGAAGCCGCTTGTGAGACCCCGATTTCGCCTGCTCCCTTTTTGTCGCGTCGTTTTAACAATCAGATTTTGATTAAGCGCGAAGATCTCCAGCCGGTATTTTCGTTCAAGATCCGCGGCGCCTATAACAAAATGGCCCAGCTTTCTGATGAGCAAAAAGCTAAGGGGGTGATTGCCGCTTCGGCAGGTAACCACGCGCAAGGCCTTGCCATGGCAGCAAAATTGATGGGTGTTAAGGCGGTGATCGTGATGCCGCGCATTACGCCGGAAATCAAGGTCCAGGCCGTGCGTGCCCGGGGAGCCAAGGTCGTGCTTAAAGGCGATGCATTTGCCGCTGCTGCCGAGCATGCCCAAGAACTGATCAAAGAGCATGGCTACACCTATATTCCGCCCTTTGATGATATTGACGTGATCGCGGGCCAAGGCACGATTGGGGTAGAAATCCTGCGTCAGCATAGCGGACGCCTGGACGCTATTTTCGTGCCCGTGGGCGGCGGCGGGCTGATCGCCGGTGTGGCGGCCTATATCAAGTATCTGCGCCCGGACATTAAAATCATTGGCGTTGAAGCCGAAGACAGCGCTTGCCTGAAAGCCGCGCTAAAAGCCAACAAGCGCGTAATACTCGATCAGGTGGGCGTATTTGCTGAAGGCGTGGCGGTCGCGCAAATTGGCGAAGTACCGTTCTCGCTGGTGAAAGACCTGGTCGATGATGTGATCACGGTCAATACCGATGAGATGTGTGCCGCCGTTAAAGATATTTTTGAGGATACCCGGGCGGTTGCTGAGACCTCTGGCGCGCTGTCGCTGGCCGGTCTGAAAAAATACGTGCAGCAAACCGGCGCTGAGGGTGAAACGCTTTTATGCATCAATTCGGGCGCTAACACCAACTTTGATCGTCTGCAGCATATTGCCGAGCGCACGGAACTTGGCGAGCAGCGTGAAGCCATTTTGGCGGTCACCATTGCCGAAAAACCTGGCAGCTTTAAAAAGTTTTGCCGCACGCTGGGTAAACGTATGGTTACCGAGTTCAGTTACCGCTACGCGGATGCCACGGAAGCGCATATTTTTGTCGGCGTTCAGGTAAAGCCCGGCGGTGAAGACCGTCAGGCGGTCATCGAAAGGCTGCGTGAGGGCGGTTATCAGGTAGAAGACTTAACCGATAATGAACTGGCCAAGCTGCATATTCGGCATTTAAGCGGTGGTCGCCCAAGCGTGCATTTTGAAGAAGAGCTTTACCGCTTTGAGTTCCCTGAGCGCCCGGGTGCGCTGATGAACTTCCTGACCCAGCTGCCCCATGACTGGAATATCTCACTGTTCCATTACCGCAATCACGGGGCTGCTTACGGACGCGTATTGGTCGGTATGCAGGTGCCCAGCAGCGACCAGACGCATGTTGCTGATTATTTGGATGCGATTGGCTATCGCTATTGGAATGAAAGTGACAATCCGGCTTACCGACTGTTTATGGCGTAATAAGCTGCTTTGTGTAGGTAAGTAGTTACTAACCGCTTAGTCCAGGGCTGCCAAGGGCTGATAAATTATCAAAACGTCTAAATAAGCTAAAAAATAGTCTGTTTTGCCGTTGTCATTGAGGCCCTTATAGTCCTATAGTCATCAGCGAATTTATGAGAAGCCTCATCCCCTCTCAATGAGTTGGGATGATGCACTAGTGCAATGGCGTAAGTGGTGGAGAAGCGGCATGCGGCGTAAGAAGCCTGATATGGTGATGGCATTAACGGTGGTGTTTTTATTAGGCGTATTGGCCACTGGCTATGCGCAAGCGTTATCGGGAAGTTAACCGTAACGTCAGGGCATCACCGCCCGTCACTATAAGGCGATACGAGCTGACCCCTACAGGGTCAGCTCTTTTTTTTGCCTGCCCGCACCACGCCAAGGTCGCTGACGACGGCGCTTAAGGGTACGTCCCAAGGTTCCACGGGTAGCGATTCAACCTGCTGGAAGGCATGGGCAACACCGATTAACGCAGGCGCAGGGCCTGGGCGACGCATAAAGGCTAGGCTTCGGTCATAAAAGCCGCCGCCCATGCCCATGCGGTTAGCCTGGGCATCAAAGCCCACCAGCGGCACGATAAGCGTATCTAAGGCCCAGGCGGGTAACCGGTTGCGGCGTTGAGCGGCAAAGCGTGTATCCGGTTCTGGTATGCCAAAGCGGTTTTTTACCATGGGCGTGTTGGCGTGGTAAGCCACAAACCAGAGTGAGTTATCGCTGAGCGGACGCAGTACGGGCAGATAGACGTCGACATTTCGCTGACGAAACCAGGACAACAGAGGGGTTGGATCAATTTCACCGTTTACCGGCAGATATAAGCTGATACGCCGAGCACGTTGAATTTCAGGCAGGTGTTTAAGTTGCTGACAAAGGCGACGAGCGGCTTGGCGCTGCTCTTGCTTTGATAATTCAAAGCGTTTACGCCGCAGCTTAAGGCGCAGGGCGCGCTTGGCCTCAGGATGATGCAGGCTATCCATAAAATAAGTGTTCCCCAGAGTGCCGCTGTCATTCTGGCCCTGAACCTACTGGTTCAGAGTGGGTGGCCGCAGCCAGACCGTCAGGCTTTCCGACGCACGGACATGCACACGGGTCTGGCTAGCATTTGGCCCCCTGGGTACTGCGCATAGGCTCGAGGGACTATAACGACTGGCGTACACCCCAGGGAACCCCGCTATCCTAACAGAGCCAGCGGCGATGCCAAAGTGTTGAGTGAAAGGTTAACTAAGGTTGGCGGGTTTTAGCCAATGCCTGCTCAAGGCGATCGTTCAACCGGTTTAAGTTGGCTTCGCTTGCGCGATGCTCATCCAGGGCTTCCAGTAGCTCATGGGTGATATTAAGCGCTGCTATCAGCGTGACCCGTTCACTGCCCAGGGTGCCACTTTGTGCATTAATGCCATTCATGGCACGGTCCAGGTAGCGAGCTGCGCGATCAAGCTTGGCTTCTTCTCCTGTATCGCAGGCAATCATATAGCTGCGCCCGAGAAGGGTAATTTCTTTCGTTGGCCGCTTGGCGTTACTCATTTAAAGCTCCGGCGCGGGCCAGCGAGGGGCCCAATGCGTTAACATCATGGCATAGGAAAAACAGACGTCGCTCACTATAAGAGAGGCGCTTGCGCGGGGTCAACGCGCAAGATGCCGGGATGTCTTAACGTATGATCCATTTACACAGCGAGTTATTACTATGTCACTGATCGATGAACGCCAGGATTTTTCTGACGTTGCCGATGTTTTTCTGTTGCATGGAAGCATGCAGTCACCGGCTTTTTTGGATGGTCGCTTAAGTGCGCTTTTGGCGCTGCGTGATGTCAGCGCAGAAGCCTGGCTTGAAGAAGTGTGCATCAGCCTGGGGGTTGAGCAGCCTCGCGATCAGGCCAGCGCGGAGCGTCTGTTGGGCTGGCGTCGGCAAACGCTGGAAGCACTTAGCGCCAGCGACCTGAACTTCGCCCCGCTACTGCCTGATGAGCTGTTCTCGTTAGGTGAGCAGGCCCAGGGGCTAAAAGAGTGGACGCTGGGCTTTATGGAAGTGGTCGAGGACGTAGTGGATGGGGAGCTTCGCGAGCGCTGGTCGCAAACCCTGTGTGAAGCCATTGACGACTTGGCGGGCATCGGCCACATCGAAACAGATATCGACGACAGTCCTGAAAATGAAAACGATCTATTTGCCCTGACTGAGCATGTACGTATGGCAGCCATGCTGCTGTATACCGAGCAGCACCCGGGTAAACCCCAGGTCGAGCAAGCCGACGCGCCCGTTCACTAATCTTTCGGAGTCTGTATGTTGCCTGAGCTACTTCCCCGGCCGCCCGCGATCACCGTGAGTGAGTATCGCACGCGCCGTGACGCTTTGATGGCGCAGTTGCCTGCCAATGCAGCGGTTGTACTGCCCGGCGCCTCACTGGTTACCCGTTCTCACGATAGCGAATACGCGTTTCGTCAAAACAGCGATTTTTACTATCTGACCGGGATTATCGAACCTGATGCGCTGTTGGTTCTGCTGCCGGGGCGTGAGGCGGGAGAAAGTATTGTGTTCTGCCAGGACCGCGACCCGACGAAGGAAGCATGGACCGGCCGTCGTCTGGGTGCCCGAGGCGTTGAGCGCGAGCATGGTATTGATCAGGCATTTGAAAATGCTGATCGTGAAACGCTGTTACCCGCTCTGCTTGAAGGGCGCGAACTGCTTTATATGCCGCTGGCTAATCCCGACGCGCTAGGCATTGCCGAAGAAGCTTTTTCTGCCGCGCTGGCCGGGCTTCGTCGTGGGCAGGCGCCGTTAAAGGGCTGGCTTGACGTTAGTGGATTGATTCATGAGATGCGTCTGATTAAAAGCGCAGCGGAAATTGACCTGTTGCGTCACGCCGCCGCGGTGTCGGCCAAGGCCCATGTGCGCGCTATGCAGGTATCTCGCCCCGGGCTTTTCGAGTACCAGCTGCAGGCCGAGCTTGAGCATGAGTTTGTCTGGCAGGGCGGCAGTGCGCCCGCCTACAGCACCATTGTGGGCGGCGGCGCCAATGCCTGTGTATTGCACTATATTGAGAACGATGCGCGGTTAGTCGATGACACACTGGTGTTGATTGATGCGGGTGTAGAGTTTGATCTCTATGCAGGCGATATTACGCGCACCTTTCCGGTGGGCGGCCGGTTTAGCGATGCGCAGCGAGCCCTCTATCAGGTCGTGCTTGATGCCCAGGAGCGGGCAGTCGAGGCGGTAAAACCTGGCGCCACGCTTATCGATATCCATCAGACTGTGGTGAAGGATCTAACCGCGGGACTGATGACGTTGGGCCTGCTGGAAGGCGATGTACAGGCGCGAATCGATGATGAAAGCTATCGACGCTTTTACCTGCATTCCACCTCTCACTGGCTGGGCCTGGATGTTCATGATGTGGGCACCTACCGGCTGGATGAGCAGACACCGCGCCCGCTTGCCGCTGGAATGGTTTTGACCGTTGAGCCGGGTCTTTATATTCCTGATGAAGATGATATCCCAGAGCCTTATCGGGGCGTAGGTATCCGCATCGAAGATAATCTGGTGGTGACTACTCATGGTCATGAAAACCTGACGTTGGATGTGCCAAAGCAAGTAGCTGACATTGAAGCGCTGATGGTTAAATAATAAGTAGTTCCATACGGCTTGAGTTGGCATTATGTAAATTACATTACACCATTACAAAGTGGTGGTGAGTTAAGTAACAGGAGACGCCAATGGCGCAGTCGGGGCATACGCCAGCACAGACGACCACCCACGATATTGTCATCGTCGGGGGTGGGCTAGTGGGCGCCAGCTTAGGCTGCGCACTGGCTCCACTGATCGAGCGCTATGGTTGGAAAGTCGCAATTATCGAAGCGGCCCCGCTTAATGACGCGCCGCTTGACGAGAGTTGGCAGCCAAGCTTTGACGCCCGGGCAAGCGCTATTGCCGAGGGCTCTGCGCAGCGCTTTCGCCAGTTGGGCGTCTGGGAGGCCATGCAGGCGGAATCGACACCTATTCGAAATATTCATATCAGCGAGCGCGGGCGTTTGGGTGCTACACGCCTCAGCGCTCAGGAACTGGGTGTCGATGCGTTGGGGCATGTTATTCCCAATGCCTGGATGGGACGGGTGCTTCATCGCCACTTAAGAACCCTGCCGGTCGAGTGGTATTGCCCGGCCAAGGTAGACAAGCTCTCACCTGGAGCAAACGGCCACTACTTGCGCCTTTCTGACGGTAGCGAACTGCGTGCAGCATTAACCGTACTTGCCGACGGTGGCCGTTCGGGCCTTAAAGAGCAGTTGGGCATCAGCAGCCGGCGTAACTCCTATGAGCAGACCGCACTGATTGCTCATGTAGGTATCAGCCAGCCCCACCAAGGGGTGGCTTATGAGCGTTTTACCCAGGAAGGGCCGATGGCTCTTCTGCCTCTTCCCGGACAGGCAATGGAATTGATATGGACACACCCATCGGGACAGGAGCAGGCGCGAATGGCGTTGCCGGATCGCGAATTCCTCTCTCAGTTACAGGCCGCTTTTGGCGATCGTGTAGGACGCTTTATCCGGGCAGGCAAGCGCTATAGCTATCCGCTTTCGCTGGTGACGGCAGAAGAACCGGTTCGCCCAGGGCTTGCGGTTCTGGGCAACGCCGCCCATGCACTGCATCCGGTCGCAGGGCAGGGCTTTAATCTGGCGCTGCGCGGTATCATGGATTTAGTCGAAGCACTTGAGCAGGGCGAACAGGCCAAGCGGTCACTGGGCGATATGGCCACGCTGCTGGCTTTTGAGCAAAAGCGGGCGCGTGATCGCAGCAATGTGATTCACTTTAGCGATGGCCTAGTGCGCCTGTTTGGTCAATCATTGCCGTTACTGCCGCATGCCAGGGCCGCGGGACTGATTGGCCTTAATCTAATTGGGCCGTTGCGTCGCGGCTTAGCACGCCGGGCGATGGGTTTGGAGCGTTAATTATCAACCGCTCGCCCGGGCTTAAGTAAAGCGCGAACCAACTGCAGGATAATCAAGATTAGACCCAAGGAACGCTATGGATACGCATGCGACACAAACTGCGCCTACCCAATGCTTTGACGTTGTTGTCGTCGGCGCGGGCGTAGTCGGAACGGCACTGGTTGCCTTGCTGGCGCAGGCGGGCATGCGTGTGGCATTGGTTGAGGCACGTAAAGAGCCGCTTGGCTGGGGCGCTATCGACAAGGCGCTGCCAGCTCCCCGGGTAAGCGCATTAACGCCGGTGTCCCAGCGCTTGCTCACCCATTTGGGCGTATGGTCCGCGATGGCCGAGTGTCGCGTAACGTCCTACCGCTATATGCAGGTCTGGGACGCCGATGGCAGCGGGGAGATCAACTTTTCTGCCGACGAAGCCGGCGTGCCCGTGCTTGGGCATATCGTTGAAAACGCGGTCACCCAAGCAGCGTTAAACGATCAGGTGCTTGGTCACCCCAACGTAACGTGCTTTTTTGGGGCGACGTTACGGGCACTGCAAACCTCAGTAACCGGACGCTGGCTGAAGCTGGGGGACGGACGCACGCTGCATGCCCCGCTGCTGGTGGCAGCGGATGGCGCGCGCTCAACTCTGCGTGAAATGGCCGAAATAGACGTTGTCAGTGATGACATGGGCCAAGAGGCCGTGGTCACTACCGTCAAGTGCACGCAAACCCATGGCAGCACTGCGCGCCAGGCGTTTCTGGCGGGCGGGCCGCTGGCTTTTTTACCGCTTACCGTGGAAGGAGACGCGCGCTACTGCTCGATTGTCTGGTCGACCACGCCTGAGCACGCCTCAGCGCTTAGCCAGTTATCGCGCGAGGCGTTAGGGCAGGCGCTAGGCGAGGCGTTCGGCCATCGCCTGGGCGACGTTGTCGCCTGTGATCAGGCATATCGTTTTCCGCTGGTGCAGCGCCATGCAAAGCAGTACGTGCTGGCGCACTTTGCGCTGGTGGGCGATGCCGCGCACAGTATTCACCCGCTGGCGGGGCAGGGCGTTAATCTGGGCTTGATGGATGCGGCGGTACTTGCCGAAGAAGTGATCAGCGCCTGGCGACGCGGTGCCCCCTGGGGGGAGCTAACCACGCTACGCCGCTATGAGCGTCGGCGGCGTCTGGATAATAGCGCCATGTTAGGCCTGATGAAGGGCTTCAGAGAGTTATTTGGGACCCAAATGCCGGTGTTTACGCTAGTGCGCAACCTGGGAATGAGCGGTATGAATCGGCTAAGCCCTTTAAAACGGATGGTGATGCGGCAGGCCACCGGAGAGCGCGGGCGCCTGCCGCTTAGCTGTCGTTAACGGCGGCGGCGATCCACCACGTTGAGTGCTTTAAGCAGGTTAAGCGCTTCGCTCATCTGATAGTCGTCGCGCAGCCGTTCAGTCGCTGACATGCGTGCCTGTGTTGCTGGCTGCTGAGCATCCAGATGGCCGCCTAAATCCGACTCGCGAAGCTCCAGGCGGCTTTCGGCCACTTCGAGGCGGCCGCGCACCACTTCTACATCCGGCACAATGCCCTGGGCCTGAATGGAGCGTCCGTTCGGCGTGTAGTAGAGCGCCGTGGTGAGCTTCAGGCCTTCGCCATTACCCAGCGGCATAATTTGCTGAACCGAGCCCTTGCCGAAGCTATCGGTGCCCATAATCACGCCGCGCCGCTGATCCTGCAGGGCGCCGGCAACAATTTCTGCGGCCGATGCGCTGCCGCTATTAATCAGCACCACCAGGGGAATATCGCCTGCGGGGGTATCTGGCGAGGCTGAGAACGAAAGCTCAGTGTCAGAAAGGCGTCCTTCGGTGTACACGATCAAACCGTCATCTAAAAAGAGATCCGCCACGCCAGCCGCGGCCTGCAGGATGCCGCCGGGGTTGTTACGCAGATCAAGGATCAGGCCTTCCAGCGGCTGCTCGCGCATCATGCGCTCAATCGCTTGGCGTGCCTGCTCCGTGGTGCGCGTCTGGAACTGGCTGATGCGTAAATAGCCATAGCCTGGCTCAAGCAGCTCGTGCTTGACGCTTTCGCTGCGAATCACTTCGCGGTTCAGCGTAAAGGTGCGCGGCGTGTCTTCGCCCGTGCGCAGCACGGAAATACGCAGCTCGCTGCCCGGTTCGCCGCGCATCATGGTCACCGCTTCCTGCAGCGACATGCTTTCGGTCGGCGTACCGTTGATGGCAATGATCACATCGCGTGACAGCAGCCCCGCCCGTGAGGCTGGGGTATCGTCGATGGGCGTTACCACCACCAGTTGCCCGTTCTCCATGCCCACTTCGATACCGATACCGCCAAACTCGCCTTGGGTGGTTTCACGCAGGCTTTGGTATTCCTCTTCATCGAGATACGCCGAATGCGGATCCAGCTCACTCAGCATGCCGCGCATGGCGTTACGCAAGAGAGTGCGGTCATCGACCTCTTCAACGTAGCCACGCTTGATGCGCTCGAATACCTCGGCGAAGGTCTGGATCTCTTCAAGCGGCAGGTCATCGGCTACCGATTGATTGGCTGGCTGAGCAAGCAGCGGTAGCGGGGCCGACAGTAGCGCAAGGGGAAGCAGGGTAGCCAAGAGTCGCTTGGCAGGGGCCGATACGTCGGTAACAAATGGCGTCATGCAGACTCCGCAAGGCGATAGGCAGCGTTACAAGGCGCCACCTTAGTTGACATTAATGCGTTTCAGCTTATCCCGTCAGCGGCGCGCAATCCAACGCTGAGGGTTAATTGGTTCGCCACGTTGACGTACTTCAAAGTAGAGCGCGGCGCGGGGTTGCCCGCCACTGTCGCCTACACGACCGATCTCATCGCCACGGCTGACCTGCTGGCCGGGGCGAACGCTAAACTGCTGCAGGTGGGCGTAAAGCGTCATTACCTGATCACCATGGTCGATAATCACCAGATTGCCAAACCCGCGCATCCATTCGGCAAATACCACCCGCCCGGTGTGCACTGCACCCACCTGGGTACCGGCACTGGCCTGAATGACAATACCATTATAGTGAACCCCGTCACGACGGTTATATGCCGTGGTAATGTCACCTTGTACCGGCCACGGCAAATCTCCCTGGGTGCGGGTGATATTGGTCGTAGGCGTGGGGGCATCGAGGCGAGCGAGTTCTGCCTGTATTTCACGCAGCTTGCGCTCCGCCTGTTCTCGGTTGTCGTTCAGGTCCGCTAGCCGGTCGGCTTCGCTGCCGTAGCGGTCATCCAGCGTTGCCACCACGCTACTCCGCTCGTTAGTGCGCTCGACCAGTCGAGCGCGCTGTGAGTCCAGCTCGTCTTCCAGGCTCAGCAGGCGCGTTTGGCGTTCATTCAGCGCGTGCTGGGTATCGGCAAGCGCGGCGTCCAGGCGGGCGATATCGGCAAGCCGCTGGTTACGCGCTTGGGTAAACCGGTTGAGATAAGCCTGCATGCGGTCCAGCTCGGCCGGGTCGCCCTGATTAAGCAGTAGCTTAAGCTGCGGCGTAGGGCCTAATCGATACAGGGCGGCCAACTGCTGGCTAAGCGCCGCATACTGGCGGGTTCGCTCTCCTTCCAGGCGCTCGCGATGTTGATTTAACTGCGCCATTTCGTCGTCTAGCTGACGCCGCTCGGCCTGCAGGGCATCAAGACGCTGGTGAGTCTCGGCCAGTTCCGTCTCGACTTCGCGTAAGTCACGTTCGGCGCTGTCGCGCGCTTGGCCGGTGGCACTCAGTCGCTGCGAGAGCGACTCGATTTCCTGGCCTAGCGCGTCTAGCTGCTGGCGTGCCGCATTTTCATCCGGCTGGGCCAAGCCCGCCGGTGAATACATGGCTATCAAAAGCGCACTAAGCGCTAATGCCGCACGCATGGATATTAGCGGACGTATAATCAACTGAAATCGATCAATGGCTTCCCGGTCATCGCCTGGGGAACGGATTGATTCATCATGGTCAATAGCGTGGGCGCTAAATCGCATAGACGACCATCGCTTAACGCGCCGGCGCGTTCGCCCACGTAGACCAGCGGCACGACGAACGTTGTATGTGCGGTTTGCGGGGCGCCGGTTTCTGGGTGAACCATCTGCTCGGCGTTGCCGTGATCGGCAGTAATCAGGCACGCGCCGCCTGCCCGCTCAATGGCTTCTACAACGCGACCTACACAGATATCGACCGTTTCAATGGCTTTTACCGCGGCGTTAAAGTCGCCGGTATGGCCAACCATATCGCCGTTAGCGTAGTTACACACAATCAGATCAAACTGCCTGGCATCAATCGCCTCAACCAGCTTGTCGGTAATTTCATAGGCGCTCATCTCAGGCTTTTCGTCGTAGGTACGCACATCCTGAGGGGAGGGCAGCAAAATACGCGTTTCGCCGTCAAACTCCGTTTCCTGTCCGCCTGAAAAGAAAAACGTCACGTGCGGGTATTTTTCGGTTTCGGCAATACGCAGCTGGGTTAAACCGCGTTTGGCGACGACTTCGCCTAAGGTGTCGTTGAGATCAAATGGCGGGAACGCGGCCGGCGCGGGAATGTCCGCTGCATACTGGGTCAGCATGACCAGCCCTTTACCGGCCAGTGACGGGCGGGCTTTGCGTGAAAATCCGCTGAACTCGGGCTCTACAAACGCGCGGGTAAGCTCGCGGGCTCGGTCAGAGCGGAAGTTGAGGAACAGAGCGGCGTCACCGTCTTGTAAAGTAACGCACTTATCATTGAGCAATACGCAGCTTGGCAATACAAACTCGTCGGTTTCACCACGCTCATAGGCGTCGCGCAGCGCGGTTTCGGCGCTGGTCGCATAGATGTCCGCCTGGCCTTCCGTTAGCAAGTGGTAGGCTTTTTCGACCCGCTCCCAGCGGTTGTCACGGTCCATGGCGTAAAAGCGGCCAATAATCGAGGCCACAAAGCCATTGTCAGCGCCTACCAGCTCGGCCAGGCGGGCGTTAGCGCGCTCGATGGAAGACAGGGCGCTTTGCGGCGGCATGTCTCGGCCATCCAGAAACGCATGAATGAAGATGCGCTGCGCGCCGCGCCGCGCCGCCAGTTCTGCCATGGCGATAAAGTGATCTTCATGGCTGTGCACGCCACCCGGGGAAAGCAGGCCCAGTAGATGAACGGCGCGCCCATTGGCCACCGCGTCATCAATCGGCAGGGTCAGGTTTTTGTTAATATCCAGGTCGCCGTCTTCAATCGCTTTGGTAATGCGGGTGAAGTCCTGGTAAACGATGCGGCCCGCCCCTAGATTCATATGGCCGACTTCAGAGTTGCCCATCTGGCCATCGGGCAGGCCCACGTGGCGGCCATCGGTATGTACAAAGGCGTGTGGCCGATTGGCCCACAGATCGTCCATTACCGGCGTGTTGGCGGATGCCACGGCGTTGTGCGCGTTATCAGGATTGTGGCCATAACCGTCGAGGATGATCAGTGCGACGGGGCGCGGGGTAGAAGTAGCCATAAAAACCTCGTTAGGTTGAATAATCGAAGCGGCTTAAAAAGCGGCGCAAAGCGAAAAGATGATTTGACGCTAAAGAATTATTTGAAAATAAACGTGCCACACCGGTTATTTTCAGACAATGCCTTGTGATCAGGGTCGCGACTGACGCACGCTTGGGGCATCATAACGTAGGCAACTGCCGGGCGTCATGACCAAGGCCTGCGCGGGGTGCCTTGTGACGTGTATACTTGTCGCGTTTTGTCAGCGGTTCAGCCGCTTTTTTCCGCATAGACTAAGAGATTGTGTTCGCGATGATCGATCAGCTGCTCGAATTCGTACAGAACCACCCCCTGCTCGTCGGGGCGTTTTTACTGGTGCTGGTAGCGTGGCTTATTTATGAAACACGCAGTGCCTCAACCAACGCGGTGACCTCAACGCAGGCAACCCAGCTTATTAACCGTGAAGACGCGGTTGTGCTGGATATTCGCGAAACGAAAGACTTTAAAGCTGGGCATATCGCTGGCGCACGTAACATCCCGCAAAGCAATATCGACAGCCGCATGAGCGAACTGAATAAAGTAAAAAATCAGCCGATCATTGTGGTGTGCAAGCAGGGGCAGAGCTCAGGTGTGGCTCAGACCAAGCTTGCCAAGGCGGGCTTTGAGCGCGTGTTTAAGCTGAAAGGCGGTATGGCGCAGTGGCAGGCTGATAGCCTTCCTGTGGTTAAGAAGTAAGTAACGTCGCACCTTTATATATTGATTAAATGAACAACGAGGAGTTTCCCCATGGCGGAAGATAACAACACCCCGCAAGCTGGCGCAGCAGCGTCAGGCGATAAGCCGCAGCTGAAGTTCTCTTTGCAGCGTATTTATGTAAAAGATATCTCCTTTGAGGCGCCGAATTCGCCCTCTGTTTTCAAACAGGCCTTCAAGCCCAAGGTGAATCTGGATCTCAATACCAGCAGCACAAAAATCGCTGACGACCAATACGAAGTGGTTATAAAAGTGACGGCTCAGGTGAACGATAACGAAACCGGCACCACGTCGTTTTTGGCTGAAGTCCAGCAGGCGGGCCTGTTCCGCATTTCCGGCATTGAAGGTGCGCAGCTGGAACAGACGCTGGGTGCGTTCTGCCCCAACCTGCTATTCCCTTACGCCCGCGAGTGCGTGGATAACCTGGTCAACCGTGGTGGCTTCCCGCCGCTGATGCTGGCGCCGGTCAACTTCGAAGCCATGTACGCCCAGCGCAAGCAGCGTGAAGCGCAGCAGGCTAGTCAAGCCGAAGCAAGTACTCACTAAGCATGCAAGCAGCCGACTGGTATGCCTTGCATGGCAAAATGCCCCGTCTCTATGTACCAGCGTTTTTTAATGTGGGCGAGACGGTAGAGCTGCCGGAAGGCCCGGCGCGCCATGTGACCCGTGTATTACGCATGGGTGAAGGCGCGCCGTTGGTGCTGTTTGATGGTCAGGGGCAAGAAGCGGGTGTTCGCTTGGCAGAGGTGGGGCGAAAGCACACCTTTGCCGTGGTGGACGCCGTGTGGCGGGGTAAAAGTGAATCACCCTTTGCCGTTCATCTTGGCCAGGCGATCTCCAAAGGCGACCGGATGGATTATGCGATCCAGAAGGCCGTTGAACTGGGGGTTGCCGCCATTACTCCGCTGTATACCGAGCGGGGCGATGTACGCTTGAAGGGAGATCGCGAAGCTAAAAAGCTGGCCCATTGGCAGGCGGTGGCTGCCAGTGCCTGCGAGCAAAGCGGCCGGGCGGTAGTGCCCACGGTGCATTCTCCACTGAGCCTTGATGAATGGTTGAGTGCTCGCCAGGAGCCGCTTCGTCTGATGCTGCATTTAGCCACCGGCAATGCGTTTAACCAGCCAGAACGCCCCGAAACCGCCGCGCTTTTAATTGGCCCTGAGGGTGGTTTGACGGACACCGATATTGCAGCTGCCCAGGCGGCTGACTTTACGCCGTTAACCTTGGGTCCGCGCATATTGCGCACTGAAACCGCTCCGGTGGTTGCTTTAACGTTGTTACAGCACTACTTCGGCGATTTGTAAGCACTTACTAACTACCCTGCCGAGCTCCCACGTTCAGATGACCTGGTTTTTGGGGGCTGTCTGAATATTCGCTTTATGCCTGTTTAAGCCCGCTGAATACCAACGGCTTGCCAGATAGTCTGCGCAGTATGCTTGATGCCTTCCGTGCTTCGCCTGGCTTTACGGTCATTTTGAAAGAGGCCCTGCGGGTTAATAAAATGCGCTGCCACTTTGCCCAATGATCCTCAGGCGCCATAATGCAGGTTCACTTTTAAAGGACGGCACCCATGGCCCGTGAATCAACTCCTCCTCCTCGCGCTGCCAGCGATGCATCTGCCCAGATAGGCGAAGTGGCGTATTTAACCGTTGTGGCCGTCAATAACACCGGTGCCTTCTTGCGCTGGGGGCAGCCTAAAGATGTGCTGCTACCTTTTAGTGAGCAACATTTCCGGCCGGACGTTGGCAAACGCGTGCTGGTAATGCTGTATAGCGACGACCAGGGGCGCCCTGTTGCCACGATGAAGCTGGATCGTTTTTTGACCGATGACGCCTGGGCCTTGGAAAAAGGCGCTGAAGTCGCCGTAATGGTTGCCGATCGCACCGATCTAGGCATGAAAGTCGTGGTCGACCACCGCTATTGGGGGCTAATTTACCAGGATGATATTACCCAGCCGCTGCGCCGTGGGCAGGCGCTGTCGGGTTACGTGAAGCAGCGCCGTGAAGACGGGCGCCTGGATATCTCACTATTACCGCCAGGAGCCGCACGCCTGGACGTGGTGGGTGAGAAAATACTCAAAGCGCTGCGTGAAAGTGGCGGCTACCTGCCGCTGGGCGATAAAAGTGACGCCCATGCGATTAAGGCGCGCCTAGGCGTAAGTAAAAGTGCGTTTAAACAAGCCATTGGGCGACTCTATAAGCAGCAGCTGATTACTCTTGCGCCTGACGCGATACGCTTGGTGCCGGGTGCGCTTGCCCCGTAACGGTGTCAGCGGTTGGAGCTGGACAGGCAGTACGGCATACTGCCTATCTATTGTTTAAGTATGGATTGTGCCCCGATGAGTCAATCAAATCTGCATCTCGGCGTCGTGATGGACCCCATCAGCGACATCGCTTACAAGAAAGATACCACTATAGCCATGCTATGGGCGGCCCAGGAACGTGGCTATACTCTGCACTACATGGAGCAGGAAGATCTTTTCTTACAGGCGGGGCAGGCCTATGCACGCATGCGTCCGCTTACGGTGCATCGCGACCCTAACCATTGGTACGACCTTGGCGAAGCGGCCGCCCGGCCACTGGCCGAGCTGGATGTGGTATTAATGCGTAAAGACCCGCCGGTGGACGCTGACTTCACCAATGCGGTTCACCTTCTAGGCTTTGCCGAGCGTGAAGGCGTGTTAATCGTCAATCCGACCGCCGCACTTTTGCAGTGTAACGAAAAGCTGTTTGCCCAGCAGTTCCCCGAGTGTTGTACGCCCACCATGGTTGCCAGCCGGGATGACGTGCTGCGGGCTTTTCATGCCGAGCATGGCGATGTGATCTTTAAGCCGCTGGACGGTATGGGCGGCACCGGTATCTTTCATATCGGCCCTGAAGGCCGCAATATTGGCGCAGTGATTGAGCAGCTAACGCTACGCGGCCAGCGCCAGATCATGGCTCAGCGTTATCTACCTGAAATTAAAGACGGTGATACCCGCATTCTGCTGGTCGATGGCGAGCCGGTGCCGTTTGGGCTGGCGCGTATCCCCTCGGCAGGCGAAACGCGCGGTAACCTGGCAGCGGGCGGCCGTGGCGTCACACGTGAGCTTACCGATCGCGATTACTGGCTCATTGAGCAAGTACAGCCCATGATTCGTGAGAAAGGCCTTATGTTTGTAGGGCTGGACGTGATTGGCGACTACATCACTGAAATTAACGTCACTAGCCCGACCTGTGTGCGTGAAATTGATGACCAGCGCGGCACGAATATCGCCGGTCTGCTGCTGGATGCCATTGAGCGCCGGCTGAGTGCTGCTTGAGAAGCCGATTCACATTTGATGATTGAGGTCTGCTGGCCATGCCAGCAGACCGTAGGAGACGCATGCAAAGTTTGAAGCAACACTTTTTGATGGCAATGCCCCATCTGGATGATCCCAATTTTGAGGGTAGCCTGATCTACCTGTGCGAGCATGACCACAACGGCTGTATGGGCGTTATTACCAATCGGCCGCTTGAGATCACCCTGGATGCATTGTTTGAGCAGTTAGAGCTGGGCGGCGAAGATAGCCCTCACCGTAACGCGCCAGTCTATTACGGTGGCCCAATGCACAAGGATCGCGGCTTTATTCTGCATCTGGGGGACAGTCAGGAGTGGGATTCCAGCGTGCAGGTTGAGGATGATATTGCGCTGACAACCTCCATGGATATTCTTCAGGCGTTGGCCAACGGCGAAGGGCCCGAGCACTTTCTGATTTGCCTGGGCTGCGCTGGTTGGGAAGTCGGCCAGCTGGAAGATGAACTTAAGGAAAATAGCTGGCTGACGGTTGAAGGGCAGCCTGAGGTATTGTTCAACACGCCACCCGTGGAGCGGTTAACCGCCGCGGCAGGCTTGCTTGGCGTTGACCTTAACTTGATGACCCGAGACGCAGGGCACGCGTAATGGCGGATATTGGCCAGCGTTTAATTCTTGCTTTCGACTATGGCACGCGGCGAGTTGGTGTGGCGGTGGGTAATGAGCTGCTGCGAAGTGCTCGTGAGCTTGCCCCGCTCACCGCGCGTGACGGGATCCCTGACTGGAATAAGGTCGAGCAGCTGCTGAAAGAGTGGCAGCCGGACCTATTGGTCGTTGGTCTGCCGCTTAATATGGATGGTAGCGAGTCGGACATGAGCAAGCGTGCGCGCAAGTTTGGCAATCGGCTGCACGGGCGCTACGGCAAACCGTGTGTGATGGTCGATGAGCGCGGCTCTACCCGCGAAGCCAAGCAGATCGCACGCGATGCCGGGCATCGGGGTAACTACCGCGAAGAGAGCGTGGATGGCATTGCGGCGGTATTGATCCTGGAAGGCTGGTTCGCCCACCAGGAAGGCCTTCCCGATGGGCGCTCTGCTTACTAACCTGAACGCAATTTTAGCGGTCCAGCGTGCCGATCTGGCTGGGCACAAACCAGCGCACCGGGCGAAGATCTTTTTCGATCAGCGTATCGACCTGTAGCAGCGTGGCAAAGATAGCCATCCGCATTGAAATACCGTTATCTGTTTGGCGGAAGATCGCAAGTCTCGGGTCGCCGTTAAGGTCGACGTTCAAATCATTCGCGCCGGCGCGGCTATCGCGGGGCAGCGGATGCATAATGATGGTGGAATCAGTGCAACGCTGATCCAAAAACGCTTTATTGACCATAAAATCATCCGAGATACCCTGGAAGTTCTCGTTCATTTCCTCGGTGAAACGCTCTTTCTGGATCCGCGTGGTGTACACCACATCCAAATCGCTGAAGTCGGTGGCTAAATGATCGCGTACCTCTACCTGATGCCCGCGAGACGTTACCAGGTCAATCAGTGCAGTAGGCATTTCAAGCCCGGGCGGCGATACCAGCGTAATACGTAGCGGATCATAAAGAGACAGCAGCTTGATCAGCGAGTGGACGGTACGCCCGTACTTAAGGTCCCCCGTCATCAGGATGTGCGCACCGCTAAACGATTTGCCTAACCGCTGAAACTCCTTATCGATCGTATAAATGTCCAGCAGGGCTTGGCTTGGGTGTTCACCAGGGCCGTCGCCGCCATTAATCACCGGTACATTCGTCGCTGCCGCAAACTCCGCAACAGAGCCCTGATCCGGGTGACGCATAACGATCGCATCGCAGTAGCCGCTCATTACCCGGCTGGTATCGTAAAGCGACTCGCCTTTAGCCATGGATGAGAAGGTAAAGCCAGTGGTATCGCACACGCTACCGCCCAGCCGACAGAACGCCGTATGAAAACTCACTCGCGTACGCGTACTGGCTTCGAAAAACAGATTGCCCAGTACGGCTCCTTCAAGAACACGCGTAATCTGGCGGCGTTGGGCTATTGGCTCCATTTGCGCCGCAACGCGCAAAAGGTGATTAACGCTGTCGCGGTTTAAGGAGTCAACGGATAGCAGATGGGGGCTCATCACAGACCTCATACATATAAGTGGGTAGATGAAGTGGCAGAGGGTAGTGTAACCGCCAATACGTGGTTCGCCGAAGTGCTTTCAAGGTCTTATAAAAGAGGCCGCTGATGTTTTTCAGACTTATTTCAAAAAGCCCCTTGCCAAACGCCCGGCGAAT